>JAHRXD010000048.1 GCA_019104825.1 Comamonas sp. | reverse complement strand
GCTTGATCGCCTGACCTATTTTTCTCAGCCACGGGAAAGCTTTGCCGATGGCCACGGCCAGACCAACGGCGAAGACCGCACCTGGGAAAACGCCTACCGCGACCGCTGGGCGCACGACAAGATCGTGCGTTCCACCCACGGGGTGAACTGCACGGGCTCCTGCTCGTGGAAGATTTACGTCAAGGGCGGCATCGTCACCTGGGAAACCCAGCAGACCGACTACCCGCGCACCCGTCCCGACCTGCCCAACCACGAGCCGCGCGGTTGCGCCCGGGGCGCGTCCTACTCCTGGTACCTGTATTCGGCCAACCGCGTGAAATACCCCATGGTGCGCGGCCGCCTCCTGAAGCACTGGCGGGCCGCCCTGGCGGTGGCGAAAAGCCCGGTCGATGCCTGGGCGGCCATCGTGCAGAACCAGGAAGCCCGCGAGGAATGGCAGAAGCAGCGCGGCCTGGGCGGCTTCGTGCGTTCCACCTGGGACGAAGTCAACCAGATGATCGCTGCGGCCAACGTCTACACCATCAAGCAGTACGGGCCGGACCGCATCATCGGCTTCTCGCCCATTCCGGCGATGTCGATGATCTCCTACGCTGCCGGCAGCCGCTACCTGAACCTGATCGGCGGCGTGCCGATGAGCTTCTACGACTGGTACTGCGACCTGCCGCCGTCCAGCCCGCAGGTGTGGGGCGAGCAGACCGACGTGCCCGAGAGCGCCGACTGGTACAACTCCAACTTCATCATCGCCTGGGGTTCCAACGTGCCGCAGACGCGCACGCCGGATGCCCACTTCTTCACCGAGGTGCGCTACAAGGGCGCCAAGGTGGTGGCGGTGACGCCCGACTATTCGGAAGTCGCCAAACTGGCCGACCTGTGGCTGCACCCCAAGCAGGGCACGGATGCCGCTGTTGCCATGGCGATGGGGCATGTCATCCTGAAAGAGTTTTATTTCGACAAGCGCTCGGCCTACTTTGACGATTACGCCCGCCGCCTGACCGATCTGCCGCTGCTGGTGGTGCTGGAAGACAAAACCCTGCCCGATGGCCGCGTGGTCAAGGTGCCGGGCCGTTACGTGCGGGCCAGCGACTTCGAAGGGCAACTGGGCCAGACCAACCACCCGGACTGGAAAACCGTGGCCTATGGCGTGGATGGCAATGTGACGCTGCCCAATGGCTCCATCGGTTTCCGCTGGGGGCCGGAAGGCGGCCCCGATCAGGGGCTGTGGAACCTGGAGAACAAGGACGCCCGCGACGGCAACACCGTCAAGCTCAAGCTCTCGGTGCTGGAAGACGGCACCCAGGCGCACGAGATCACCGACGTGGCCTTCCCCTACTTCGGCGGTATCGACACTCCCAACTTCAACGCCAACGACCAGGGCGACGATGTCATGGTGCGCCGCGTGCCCGTCACTTACCTGGATTTGAACGGTGAAGGCGTTGCTGGCCGTGTGGCAGTAGCTACGGTTTTTGACTTGCAAGTGGCCAACTACGGCGTAAACCGTGGTCTGGAAGGCGAGGGCGCCGACGGTGGCTACGATGCCAACGCCCCCTATACCCCCGCCTGGCAGGAGCCGATCACCGGCGTGCCGCGCGAGCAGGTGATTGCCATTGCCCGCCAGTTTGCCGACAACGCCGACAAGACGCACGGCAAGAGCATGGTCATCATCGGCGCGGCGATGAACCACTGGTACCACTGCGACATGAACTACCGGGGCATCATCAACATGCTGATGATGTGCGGCTGCATCGGCCAGTCGGGCGGCGGCTGGTCGCACTACGTGGGCCAGGAAAAACTGCGCCCGCAGACCGGCTGGACGGCGCTGGCCTTTGCGCTGGACTGGATTCGTCCGCCGCGCCAGCAGAACTCCACCAGCTTCTTCTACGCCCACACCGACCAGTGGCGCTACGAAAAGCTGGGCGTGGAAGAAGTGCTGTCGCCGCTGGCGGACAAAAACGCCTATCAGGGCAGCATGATCGATTTCAACGTGCGCTCTGAGCGCATGGGCTGGCTGCCCAGCGCCCCGCAGCTGGAGGTCAATCCGCTCCAGGTGGTCAAAGACGCTGCCGCCAAGGGGCAGGACGCCAAGGAGTACCTGGTGCAGTCGCTCAAGGACGGCAGTATCGCCCTGAGCTGCGAAGACCCGGACAACCCGCTGAACTGGCCGCGCAACATGTTCGTGTGGCGCTCCAACATCCTGGGCAGCTCGGGCAAAGGCCATGAATACTTCCTCAAGCACCTGCTGGGCACGACCCACGGCGTGCAGGGCAAGGACCTGGGCAAGGACGAGGCCAAGCCCATGGAAGTGAAGTGGCACGACCAGGCGCCCGAGGGCAAGCTGGACCTGCTGGTCACGCTGGACTTCCGCATGAGTACCACTTGCCTGTACTCCGACATCGTGCTGCCCACGGCCACCTGGTACGAGAAGAACGACCTGAACACGTCGGACATGCACCCCTTCATCCACCCGCTGTCCGCCGCCGTCGATCCGGCCTGGCAGGCACGCAGCGACTGGGAGATCTACAAGGGTTTCGCCAAGGCGTTCAGCGAAGTCTGCGTGGGCCACCTGGGCGTGGAGAAGGAAGTCGTCCTCACCCCCATCATGCACGACACGGCGGGCGAGCTGGCCCAGCCCTACAGCGTGAAGGACTGGAAGAAGGGCGAGATCGACCTGATCCCCGGCGTCACCGCCCCGCAGATCACCGTGGTCGAGCGCGACTACCCCAACACCTTCAAGCGCTTTACCGCCCTGGGGCCATTGCTGGACAAGGTGGGCAACGGCGGCAAGGGCATCGGCTGGAACACGCAGACCGAGGTGGAACAGCTGGGCGACCTGAATGGCCGCGTGCGCGAAGAAGGCGTGACGCAGGGCCGCCCGAAGATCGTCAGCGACATCGACGCCACCGAGGTGGTGATGATGCTCGCCCCCGAAACCAACGGCCACGTCGCCTGCAAGGCCTGGGAAGCCCTGGGCAAGCAGACCGGGCGCGACCACGTGCATCTGGCGCTGCACCGCGAGGACGAGAAGATTCGCTTCCGCGACATCCAGGCGCAGCCGCGCAAGATCATTTCCTCGCCCACCTGGAGCGGGCTGGAGAGCGAAAAGGTCAGCTACAACGCCGGCTACACCAACGTGCATGAGCTGATTCCATGGCGCACCCTCACGGGCCGCCAGCAGTTCTACCAGGATCACCCCTGGATGCGTGACTTTGGCGAGGGTTTTGTCAGCTACCGCCCGCCGGTGCATCTGAAGGCGCTGCACGAGGTCGAGGGCAAGATGCCCAACGGCAACCCCGAGATTGCGCTGAACTTCATCACGCCGCACCAGAAATGGGGCATCCACAGCACCTACAGCGACAACCTGCACATGCTCACCCTGAACCGGGGCGGGCCGGTGATCTGGCTGAGTGAAGACGACGCCAAGCGCGGCGGCATTGTGGATAACGACTGGGTCGAGCTGTTCAACGCCAACGGCGCCATTGCCGCCCGGGCCGTGGTCAGCCAGCGGGTGAACAACGGCATGGTGCTGATGTACCACGCACAGGAAAAGATCATCAACACCCCGGGCTCGGAAATCACCGGCACGCGCGGTGGCATCCACAACTCGGTCACCCGGGTGGT
>JAHRXD010000040.1 GCA_019104825.1 Comamonas sp. | reverse complement strand
GATTTGGTGCGGCCTGCCGCCCACTTGGTAATCCACAGCGTGGCGGCAACGAATATGCCGAACATGATGATGGCGATCCAGTTCGTCTGCTGCTTGGCAGCCTGACCCACGTCGCCGCCGGCGGCCAGGGCCAGCGGGCTGGCTGCCAGGGCGGCCAATGCCAGCGCGGGGCTGGTGAAAGTTTTCATTGCACGCTTCATTTGGTCACATCCTTGAGCAGTTCTTCGGTCATGACGTCGAACTTTTTGTTGGCGATGTTCACGTAGTACACCGTGATGCCGATGGTGAACAAAATCACCGCCAGGCCCAGGGGAATGCCCAGGCTGGTAACGCCAGCGCCAACCGGGGTGGCCAGCAGCTCCTTGTCAAAGGCAATCAGGCCGATGTAGCCGAAGTACACGATCAGCATCAAGATGGTGAGCGTCACCCCCAGAGGATTGCGCTTGGCACGCAGCTCTTGGTACTTTGGGTGACTTTGGATTTTTTGAACAATGGGATCACGCATTGTTTGCCTCCTTATGTTGTGGGAATTGTCAGTTTTTGGTAAGTCTGGGGACTTTTTACGGACAGGCGTATTCTGGAAATCGGGTCTGACCGATTGCTTACTGGGCTTCTAGAAAACAACCAGGGTTTTCACTAGAAATTTCATATGGAAAAACAAATGCCTAGGGTTGTCCCGGAGCTGGTCGCATCTTCATGACCGCAGCCTGTTTTCCAGGCCCGCAACGGGCCGAATCAGGGCAGGGAAAAGTGGCCGAAATCGGGGAAAAGTCGCTCGGGACGGTTTTTCTACACACTTTCATACAAGCCATCCTGGTGAATCTGTTGTTTTTCGGTACACAAAGGGCTACTTCCTGCGTAAAAAAGGCGGATTGCGCAGGCGCACTCCTAAAATCTTCCTACCTGCGCTACTGCGTTCTTCTGGAGACAAGCCAGAGCGCAACTTTTTTATTTTTCCCACAAGGATCTGGATATGACGAAACTCTCCCGCCTGATGCTGGCCGCTGTGGCCGTTTGCGGTACTTCGGCTGTCATGGCCCAAAGCAGCGTGACCATTTATGGCCGCGTCAATACCACCATCGAACACCAGAAAGCCGGTAAAGAATCCAAGACCGGCATGTTCAACAACAGCTCGCGCATCGGCTTCAAGGGCGTGGAAGATCTGGGCAACGGCCTGAAGGCCGGTTTCCAGCTGGAAGCTGGTTTCAACTCGGACGACGGTTCGGGCCCCCTGACTTTCGGGCGTCAAAGCGAAGTGAACCTGTCGGGCAACTTCGGTATGGTGCGCCTGGGTAACTTCTTCCCCGAGTCCTACTACGCCACTTCCGATTACATCGGCATGCACAACCACGAAACCGGTTCTTCGGCCGATGCGTTTTACATCGACCCTGTCTGGATGGGCCGCGGTAAAGCTGTTCAAGGTGGCAACTATGGCCTGGGCACCGGTAACAAGCTTGCTTACCGCACGCCTACCTTCAACAACTTCTGGGCCGAAGCTTCCGTGAGCTTCCACGAAAAGGCCAGCGCTACTCCTGCTGGCAACAAGACCGGCTACGACCTGGCTGCCAACTACAACAACGGCCCCTTGGCCTTGGGCGCAGGCTATAGCCAGATCGCCGGGGCACGTCAGGCAGCATTGCGCGGGCTGTACAACTTCGGTCAGTTCGTGGTCGGCGCTTACTACCAGTACAACGATGAATTCACGCTGGGGAATCGCAACAACTTCCGTCTGTCCGGCATGTATGTGCTGAACGCTTCGGAATTCCACGTGAACGTCGGCCATGTCGATTCTTGGAGCAAGCGTAAAGACTCTGCTGCTACGCAATGGACGCTGGGTTACAACTACAACCTGAGCAAGCGCACCAAGGTCTACACCTACTACACCAAGATCAACAACAAAAAGGCTGCCGAGTACGGTACTGGCGTTGCTGGCGACGACTTCTCCTCCTTCGCCCTGGGTATCCGCCACAACTTCTAAAGTGGTCTGACTCCCAAGCAAAAAATCCCGGTGCCTCTGCACCGGGATTTTTTTGTTTTTGATTTATAAAAATAAGAGCTTATAGCGTTGATGGATATTGGATTTCAAACGTATAAACCTATGAAATCCTTTGTTTATCATCGGTAGAAGCTCGGTTTTTATATTGTGAACACTCAGAACCCTGCCGTCACACCCACATACAGGCGACGGCCATCCAGCGTCTTGCCGTAGTCTGCGGTGTTCACGGACTTGTCCAGCAGGTTGTACAGCCCGCCGAACAGGCTCACGTTTTTGTTCACCTGGTAGTTCACGCCAATGTCCACCAGGGTGTAGGCCGGGATCTGTGCCGTGCCGCTGTCGATGGTTTTGCTTTTGTAGCGGGTCTTGCCCCAGAACTTGAGCTGGCTGTTCGCCGACCAGTCTGCGCCCAGGGTGAGCATGTGCTTGGGCAGGTTGTTCAGGGGCTTGCCCTGGTCGGTGCCGGTGTTGATCTCGCTGTCGGTGAAGGTGTAGGAGGTGTTCAGTTTCCAGGCACCCATGCGCTTGCTGAACGAGGCCTCCAGGCCGTTGATGGTGGCCGAGCTGACGTTCACGTACTGGTTGATGCGTGCGCGGGTTTCGCCGTTATAGACACAGGCAGGCGCCGTGGTGGGGCTTTCGCAGATGGTCTGCTTGCCGATCTTGTTGCGGAAATCGGTCTTGTAGACGGTGATGCCGGCGTTCGTCCCGGGGTCCGGGGCCCAGTTCACCCCCAGTTCGTAGTTGGTGCTTTTTTCCGGCTTGAGGTCTTTGTTGCCCATGTCCCATGCTGCGCCACGGGCGGCGATTTCGACGATGTTGTCGTCCGCCTGCTTGAGCGTGGGGGCCTTGTAGCCCCCGCTCACGCCGCCTTTGAGCGTGATGGCCGGGTTCAGCCTGTAGACCCCGTACAGGCGGGGAATGAATTCGCTGCCGTAGTGTTCGTTGCGGTCGTAGCGCAGCCCGCCGACGACGGACAGGCGTTCCGTCAGAAAGTATTCGTCCTCGACAAAAGCCGCCATCTGCCAGCGCGAGAGATTGATGTTGCGCGAGCCGGGAAAGCGGCTGGCATCGTGGTTCGTTTTTTCGGATTTGTATTCGCCGCCCACGGTCACCATGTGGTTGCCCAGGGGCAGCACCGTCTTGGTGTTGAAGAAGCTGGCCTGGTATTCGGAGTAGTTGCTGCCGTTTTCGATCTCGACCTTCTCGTGTGTCAGGAAGGACGTGGTGCGAAAGCGGTTGCCCCAGGTCAGGTCGTGCGAGAGGGCCAGATAGTCGCGCGTGTTCTGCACCTCTCCGGCAGCGCCGGTGCGGGCCGTGCGCTGGTTGTCGCCCTCGCCGTGCGTGGCTTCCAGGCCCAGCGTCTGGTGGTCGGAGAGTTTCCACGCCAGCTTGGCGGTCAGGTCGTTCATTTCCTTGGCGGCATATCCGCCCGTGAAGCGGTCTTCGTGGCGCTTGAAGCGCGAGCCGTAGACGGTCAGGCCCAGCCGGTCGGAGACGATCGGGCCGCTCAGGTAGAAGCGCTGCTGGTTTTCGCTGCCGGCCTCGGAGTTTTCCTGCACGGTGCCGTCGATGGTCACGCTGCCGCTCCAGGTGGACGCCACTTTCTTGGTGATGATGTTGATCACGCCGCCCAGGGCGCTGGAGCCGTACAGCGACGACATCGGGCCACGGATGACTTCGATGCGTTCGATGGCCGATACCGGCGGCAGCCACCCGGTTTGTTGCGCCCCGCCAAAACCGTTGTAGTAGGCTTGGGAGGAGGTGCCCAGCGGCTTGCCGTCCACCAGGAACAGGGTGTAGTCCTCGCCCAGGCCCCGGATGTAGATTTGCGTGGATTCGATCTTGCCGCCCGCCCCGCCTTCGATGGTCAGCCCGGGAATGTCCTGTAGCGCATCGGTCACGTCACGGTAGCGGCGGCCTTCCAGCTGCTCTTTGGGGATGACGGTGATGGAGGCGGGTGCCTCGGCAACCGACTGCTCGAACCCCGTTGCGGTGATGACCACGTCCGGCAACTGGGTGGTGGCGATGGGGGCACTGTTTTGTTGCGCGTGCGCCAGCATGGAGGCGCAGCCTGCAAGGGCAAGAACCGTGGATTGAACCAGCGTACCCGGTGACGATGGGCGGGTTGCAGCTCTGGTGTGAGCAGCCATAGGAATCTCCTGTCGAGTTGAAAAAAAAGGGGTGTTTGCGTGATGCCGCCAAAGCAGCGGGCACGGCTGCGCCCGAGGTGCCTTGCGGCCCCGTTTGTGTGAACAGGCTGGATCAGCGGGTGATGAATCCCCAGAAGCCCCAGCCCAGCGCCGCCGCGCCATAGGCCACGGGCCGGGCTTTGTGCGGGGCGTAGGTGAGGAGCAGGCCCAGTGCCAGTGCGGCAAACGCCAGCAGGCCCACCCAGGCAGAGAGGGCGACGGAGGTGCTGCCGTGCGCTAGGCACATCTGCAGCGAGCTGCCCAGCAGCACGAACCCGGCGGCCCGGCACAGCCGGAGCTGGCCGGACGTGAGCGTTTGCGTGCCGAACGGATCGCGGTGCCGATCCATGCAGGCGGCAATGGCGGCGAACCCGGCGAAGGCGACGAACAGTGCAGGCCAGAGGGTCATGTCGTCTGCTCCACGGCGATCGATGCGGCGGCCATGCCGGGGGCCGTCTCTTGCGCAGCAAGTGCCCCGGCCTTCTTCTGCCGGGGGCTTCTTGCCGCGCCGGGCTGTACGGCGGGCTGTTGCCTCGTCAGCCACCAGGCGATAGTGCCGTGGACGATGGCCAGGGCCAGCATCATCAGGTCGAACCCGGCAATGCTCCACTGCGCATGGGCCATGCTTTGCACGATGGACGCGCCACCGGTCAGGGGGTTGAGTACCGGCAGCAGGGCAAACAGGATGGCGGCCACGGTCATTTGTTCGCGCCAGGCAGTGCGTGGCGCCCGCAGGAGCGGATGCACCAGGCACAGCAGCCACACCGCAAAGAAGCCCCGAATCTCCCAGTCGCCACGGCCGGCGAGTTCTGCCGGAATCAGCCGGTTGCACCAGAAATAGGCCACCGTGGCCACGGAGAGGCCCCCGATGGCGCCGATATTCAGCACCTCCACCAGGCGATGCCCTTTGGGGGTGTAGCCCAGCTTGCGGCGCTCGGGCAGGCGTTTGACAACCCACAGCACCATGCCCGTGGCGGCCATGAGCGTTCCCACGACGCCGCTCAGGAACAGCAGCCAGCGCATCGCAGGGTCGGCAAAGCGGCCCAGGTGCAGGCTGGTGAACTCGTTGCTGGTGGCGCGTGGCCAGGACACCGCCTGGGCTTCGGGGGCACGGCGCGGCGCACCGCTGACCCCATCGAAGCGCAGCGTGGCAGCTGCGCCGCGCTGGACCAGGCTGGTGCCGCCGCCTTCGCGCAATTCGATCATGGCTTGCGGCGTGCCGGGCGCGGTCACCGTGATGCTGCCGACACCGTGGCGCGGCCATTGCTGCTGTGCCTGCGCCATCAGGGGCGCAATGGCTACCAGCGAAGCATTCCCGCCGGGCTCTGCGGGCCTTCTGCCGTTGCCGTCCGGGGTTCCGGTACCGCCCGGTTGCCGGTTGCCGCGCATTTCGGCGAAATATGCGCTGGTATCGCCGTTGTAGGCGGCCTGGATGCCCCAGGGCATGAGCATGTTCATCAACAGCAGCAGGCCGCTGAAGGTGATCAGGATATGAAAGGGCAGGGCCAGCACGGCGGTGGCGTTATGCGCATCGAGCCAGGAGCGCTGCCCCTTGCGCGGGCGGAAGGTGAAGAAATCCGTGAAGATTTTCTTGTGCGTGATGACGCCGCTGAGGATGGCGACAAACATCAGCATGGTGGCAATGCCCACGATCCAGCGGCCCCAGATGCGTGGCATGGCGTGCAGCTCGAAATGCAGGCGGTAGAGAAAGCTGCCGCCGCGTGTTTCGCGGTGTTCGATCTGCTCTCCGGTGCCTGCGTCGAGCGTGGCCCGCTGGGTGCCGGCACGGCCTGCGGCGGCACCGGGGTCACGCCACGACGCCTCGATGGCCGTTTGCCTTGTACTGGGCAGCGACAGGGTCCATGTGGTTGCATCCGGCGCGATTTTCTGCATGGCGTCCAGGCCCCGCTGCGCGGTTTCGGCATTGCTGACCGAGCGGTGCAGTTCGGGGCGCATCCAGTCGTCGATCCCGTCACGGAAAAAGCTCAGCGTTCCCGTGAAGAACACGGCATACAGCAGCCATCCCAGCAGCAGGCTGCTCCAGGTGTGCAGCCACGACATGGATTGCCGCAGCCCTTCCGGCTTGCCATCGGCCCTCATGCCTGGCCTCCGTGCGCCAGCAGCCCTGCGAGCAGGGCCAGCGCCAGTGCCGGCAGCCCGATGCCCACCCAGGCACGCACGGCACTGGCGCAGCCGAAGGCCCACATGGCAGCAATGGCATAGACGATGAACGAGAGCATGGTTGCAGCCAGCGTGGCATCTGGCCGCGCCAGTCCGAGGGATTGAAATCCCAGGGCGCCAGCCGCAGCGCTTGCCGCCGCCAGCACATAGCCGCCGCCCGCGGCAGCCACGGTCCGCAGCGCCACCTGAACGCGATAACGCCCCGGCCCCGGATGGGTGGACGGCTGGCCTATCGATACAAATTCACTACCACTCACGGTTTCCTCTTTCCCTTGGGTCTTTTCCGCGCCGTCCGTGACGACGATTTCACACATATGGCAAGGATTAGAATACGAATCTTTATCTTTTTAATTCAAATTCCTGATCGGTGTCTGACGGATGAAGCTGCTTGTAGTGGAAGACCATCGGGAACTGCGTGGGCTTCTGAGAACGTGTTTACGATCTTTTTGCCCCCGACAATCCTTGGATGAAAAGAAAGCCGTACCCAAGCGACATCAGTCGAGAGAAATTTGCCGAGATCGAGCCGCTGTTGCGCAGCGTTCGACGCAGCACCAAACCGATCAAGC
>JAHRXD010000026.1 GCA_019104825.1 Comamonas sp. | reverse complement strand
GCCCAGTTCGATGCCGATAAAGGCAAAAAACAGGCCGCAGGCACCCAGGCTGAACGCCACGGGAAAGCCGATCAATAGAAAGCAGATCAGGCCCGCGAACATGATCGGGGCTAGGTTGTTGGCAATGAATTCCACGTAAGTTCTCCTGCGCGATTAAGCGTGTTGGGCTTTTTGGGCGGCAGCTTTCTCTTCCGCCAGACGAATGGCCTCGGCCAGTTCTTCTTCGGCGGATTGCGCCAGAACCTTGACCATCGGGTCAGGAATCAGGCCGCGCAGGAAGGCAATGCGTTTGATGAGTTCGGAGAAGCCTTGCAGCATCAGCAGGGCAAAGCCCATGGGCATCATCAGGTACACCGGCCAGCGGATCAGGCCGCCGGCGTTGCTGGAGACTTCGCCGGACTGGTAGGCCTGGATGAAGAAGGGAATGCTGTATTTCAGGACGACGATGCACATCGGTGTCAGGAAGAAGATGAAGCCGAAGATGTCGATCCACACGCGGGTGCGCTGCGACAGCTTGGCGTTGATCACGTCCACCTTGACGTGTTCCTTTTCCAGCAGCGCGTAGCCTGCGGCCAGCAGGAACGAAGCCGCAAAGAAGTACCACTGCACTTCCAGAAAGGCGTTGGAACTGGTGTGGAAAACCTTCCGCACGACGGCGTTGATGCCGCTGACCAGGGTCGCGGCCAGGATGAGCCAGATGACGTAACGCCCGACAAAGGTGTTCAGGCGGTCAATGGCCTTGGATAGTTTTAGCAGTGCCTGCATGGTGTCTCCAGAATGGGCGAAGAACGGGGGCAAGTAAGGGCCAGAGGGGTAAATGGCCGGTTACTTTGGGTGACGCCCCGAAACAGCGCGGAATTTTAAGGAGCTGCGACATGCACGCAGGGATGGAAACCCTCGGATTCGCCGTTTTTTACGGCAAACCAAGGGTTTTCACTGGGTTGATTTTTTTATTTGGATTTGGGTTTTTGTTTAATTTTCAATGGCCAAATTAAAAAATTTTGTTGCAGGATTCTGGCGTTCTTCAATCCGTATGCCAGCGTTGCCCGAACGCGTGGACAAAGGCGCCAGCGCCGCTGATGGTCAGGCTTAAACAGCGCCGTCCGGTATCCGGCAATGCCGTGGAGCAGTGCCAGCCAGCCGGTGTCCATGCCAGCGCGATCGGGGTGGTGGATTGCGCTTCTTCGAGCATGGCCTGGAGGTCGAAATCCCAGCCGAACCCGGCATCCAGATCGCCCGGTTCGCCCTGCGCTGCGCACCACGCCAGTACGCTGTGCGCTTCGGCCAGCAAGGCGTCCCAGTGCAGGGGGGCGACGCTGGCCAGGGCATCCCAGCAGGCATTGCCGGCTTCGTCTTCGCTGAAGTCAAATTCCAGGTAATACAGTGGCATGGTGCCGAAGGATATCGCGGGGCGGACGGGGCAATAGCGTCCAAAAAGTCAAAAGACCTATGCCGTGGCGATGCTGGCCAGGTTCAGCCAACTGGCCTCGATGGCAGCCGCCGTGACCAGCGGGCGCTCCATGGGAAACAGGTGGGTGCCGTCCAGCAGCATGATGCGCCCGCGCGTGACGCGTTCGGTCATTTCCATGCCGACCTGGCGCATTTCGTGCGATTGGCGCCCGCCGATGAAGGCCACCGGGCAGCGCAGCGGGTGGCGGCGCAGCCAAGCCCCCAGGTTGTGCGGCAGGCTGTTGTAGATGGCGGTTTCTTCTTCGCGCGTGAACCACAGCGTGTATTGGCCCTGCTCGTCCTGCTGCAGGCCGTGGCGGATGTAGTCCTGCAGCATCTGCGGGTGCCAGCGGGCAAAGCTTTGCTTGCGCTGGAAGTGTTCCAGCGCCTCCTGGGCGCTGCCCCAGCGGATGCGGCGCTTGCGACTGATCTTGCCTGGCGAGAAAGTGTCCACCAGCCGGGAGCGCTTGGCCGCCAGCACCGAGGTGGCCCGCCAGCCGCCCAGCAGGGGCGAATCGAGCAGCAGCACGCCACGCGCCAATTCGGGGGTCTGCGCGGCGGCCATCAGGCTGACGAAGCCGCCCAGCGAGTGCCCGACGAGAAGCGCCGGCTGGCCCCACTGCGCCACCAGCGGCTGGGCAAAGTCCCGCAGCTGCTGCACCAGATAGGGCCAGTTGTCCGTGACCGGGTAGGCCGGGTCGTGCCCGAAGCGCGGCAGGGCGTGAACGTCAAAGCCGCGCTGGCGCAGTTGCGCGAACAGGTAGTCGTAGGTGCCCGCCGGAAAGCTGTTGGCGTGGGCAAAGATCAAGGGTTGCATGGCGGAAGCGGCAGGAGAAATTTACAGGGCACACAACTGGCTCAGGTCGCGCTCCAGCAGGGCCGGGTCGCCCAGTTGCAGCTCCAGCAGGCGGCGCAGGTGGGTGATGCTGTCCAGGTCGATGTTGCGGCAGCGCAGGCCGATCTGTCCCCCCTGCACATGGGCCACCTCGGCGGCCATGGCGATATGGCAGTCCTGGCCCAGGGTAATGATGAGCTGGCAGGGCGCTTCCCTGGGCCAGGTGATTGCGCCGGGCGCCTCTATGAGTGCGCCGCGCAGCGAAATGTCCAGCAACTGCACGGAGTGGGCCTGTCCTGCACAGACGAACTGGGCGTGCGTATCGAAGTGCAGGCGTTGAAATTGGCGGCGTTCCTGGGGCATGGCAGCACCTGTGGCAAGGGAAGAAATGGGGCAAATCTTAGCCGTAGTGCCCACGCCGTGGCAGTAAATACGGGGACAGGGCCTGCAATGCCCGGCCAGAACCTTCATGTTATCCAGCGTCCCAGACCCAGTTCGACCCAGGCGTTGCCTCGGCGCAGTAGCCACAAGGCCTCCAGCCCCAGGCGTTGGGCCAGGGCCAGGCCTGCGTTGCTGCCCAGCACCAGCAGGGCAGTAGCCCAGGCATCGGCCCACATGCAGCTGCAGGCCAGTACGGTGACGCTGGCGACATCGTTACGCACCGGGGCTCGGCGCTGGCGGTCCATGCTGTGGGCGATGCGGGTATTGCCCAGTGTGAAGTAATGGCGGTAGTCGCCCGAGGTGGCAACCGCCGTATCTTGCAGTTCCACCACGCCATGCAGTGCGCGGCGTCCTGGTTCCGGGCTTTCTATGGCCACGGGCCAGGCATGGCCTGAGGCCTGACTGCCCAGGGCGTACAGTTCTCCGTCCAGGGCCACCAGGGCATGCTGGATGCCGTGCTGGCGCAGCTTTGCGGTCATCAGGTCGACCGCAAAGCCTTTGGCAATGCCGCATAAATCCAGCGCAATAGGGGCCTGCTTGCGCAGTCGCGATCCTTGGCGCTCCAGGATTTCCCAAGTGACCGGGCGTGGCTGCTGCTGGGCATGGCCAATGGCCGCTGGATCGGGCGCAGATGCAGGACCAAAGCCCCAGGCCTGCACCAGGTCGCCCACGCCGGGATCAAATGCACCTTCGCTGAGGCGACAGACTTCCAAAGCGCAATCGAGCACCTGCAAAAATTCTGGCGGCAGTTCCAGCCACTGTCCTGGAGGGGTGCAGTTGCAGCGCAGCAAATCGCTGTCCGCCCGAAAAGGGGACATTTGTCGATCCACCCGTTCCAGCACGGCAGCCAGATCCTGGTGCAGGGCAGTCTGCTGCTGGGAGGACAATGCCGCATCCAGGGTGACCGACCAGCGCGTGCCCATCGTCGGGCCGTGCAGATGCAGGCGCTGAAAGTTAGAACACGTCTTCGACATAGCGCTGAGCCTCCTTCAAATCCTGTAGCGATTGGCCCTGGCGAATCAGGATGCCCTGCAGCACCTGTTCCACGGCATGGGCCATGGCCAGGCTGCCGCATACGCGCACCTGTGCGCCCTGGGCCAGCAAGGCGGCGATGCTGGTGCCTTCTTCATGCAGCAGGTCTTGCACATAGCGGCCAGGGGCAACCCGCGAAAACGCCGTGTGCAGACGAGTCAGTTGCCCGTCGGCCAGCCAGGCCTGCAGTTCCTCGCCAAAAAACAAGTCATGCGCCGGGTGGCGTGCGCCGACGAACAAGTGCATGGGCCGTTGGTGCCGGGCACGAATCAGGCCCACCAGGGGGGCGATGCCGGTGCCTGCGCCAATGAGCAGCACCGGGCTGCGTCCATGGGGCAAGGCAAAGCGAGGGTTGGGACGGACAAAGGCCTGCAGCGTTTCCCCGACCTGGAGGCGGTGCAGGAAAGAGGAGCACTCCCCGCCGGGTACCAGGCGTACGCAAATTTGTGCAGCGCCATCGGCCTGCCTGCTGGCCAGGGAGTAATAGCGCGGCACATGTTGACCGGGGGGCAGGACGCCCAGCAAATCCCCGCCATCAAATGCAGGCAAAGCGGTGTCCGGGGGGCTGGCCTGCAAGTGCAATACCACCGTGGGCTCCGCGCCCGGGCAGGTGTAATCGTCGCGCTGCACCAGGGTGAACCGGTGCATGGCGGGCAGCGGCGGACAGTAGTCCAAAGCCAGTGTCTGCCCCAGTGCCTGACCCAGGTTGCGTCCCCAGCGGGCAAATTCTTGCGGAGATTGCTGGTGAATACCTTCCCAGGACAGGATCCGGGGCCAGCCCCGGGCAGCAAGGCACTGCGCCAGCTTGTCGGCAAAGCCGCAAAACCGGGGGTATTGCCGATCTCCAAAACCCAGCACCGCCACAGGAACGGAGGCTGCCGGGCGCTGCGCCAGCAAGTTCAGCACATGGCGGGCGTGGTACGGGGCTTGGCCATCGCCATAGGTGGCAGCCAGGATCAGGATGCGCCGGGTGGCGGCATAGTCATTGAAATGCTCCAGCGCAGCGCTGTGCACGCGCTGGCCTTGAGACACCAGGGCCAGGTGCAGGGCCCGGGCAAAGCCCCAGGTGCTGCCGCCTTCGCTGGCCACGAAAATCAATGTTTCGGCCTGTGCTGCAGGGCTGTTGTGTGCGATGGTCGAGGGGGCTGTGGCGAGTTTCGGGGCATCTCGCCACAGGCGCAGGCCGCTATAGCCCAGCACCAAAGTGGCAGCGCTGGACAGGGCCAAGACTATCGTCCAGAGCAGGGAGGACTCTCCCGTATGCAGCCACCGTGCCCAGCGGTAGAGCTGCTGGCTGGGGCTGGCAGCTTCCCAAGCCAGCAGGGTGCCGCTGTAGCGGTCGACCCACCCCTGGCCTTGGCGGGTGCGGATTTGCCAGTTTTGCATGGGGTCGGTGGCACTGGGAAAGCGCAGGGCCTCCAGGTCTTGCATGCGGTAGGCATGCAATGCGGTCAGGGCTTGCGGGGGGCGGGCCGGGCCTTGCACTTGGCTGACAGGCGCTGCCCCTTCCAAGGCGGATTCGGTATCGAGCCAGCCCTGGGTGGCTGCAGCCATGATCAAAGCGGCGCTGCTGGAGAGCAACAGTACCGGCAATGCCCAACGGCCCCATTGCACATGCAGACGCTGCGTGGCGCTGCCTTGCACGCGGCCGTACAGGTGCCGCCAGCCTCCCATGCGCCGCCGCAGCAGCACCCAGCCGCTGACACTGAGCAGCCACATGGCCGCCGCCGCAGTGGCCGCCAGCCAGCGCCCGGTATCGCCCAGCAGCAATTGACGGTGCAGGTTCTTGACCCAGCGCGGCAGCAGGCCGGGTTGGTAGGGGCCGAGCACCTGGGCGCTGGCCGGATCGATGCGCCAGGCCTGGGCCTGCTCGCCATTGAAGGCGTACACCACCAGAGTGCCAGCAGGCTGGCGGCGGATTTCCTCTACTCCGGTGATTTCCTCCTGCACCCGCTGGGCCAGCGTCGGCAGATCAAGGGCCGGCGAGGCGTTGCCACCGGCTGCGGCATGGCTGCGCACCGGTTCCAGCGCCAAAGCCAGGCCCGTCAGTGCCAGCAGCAAGACCAGCAGCCCCAGGCCCAGGCCTACATGGTGGTGCAGTTGTTTCCATGGCATGGTCGCACTCCTTCTGTCCGTCTAGGGCAAGTCAAAACGCATGGATTGGATGTATTGCTTGCCGGTCAGGGGCTGGCCGGCCTGGGCCTGCGAGAGCGGCAGGCGCACCTCGGCAGGGCTGTCGCGCATGTCTTCCGCAGCTGCGTCGATACGGATTTCGTACCCCGCATCGAGCAGGGTATCGGCCAGATCGGCGGTCACTTTCAGGGTGCGGCCAGCGCCTACGCTGGCACCGGTTATGCCCAGCAGGCGCTGGTTGTCGGCGGCAGACAGGCGGCTCCAGGCGCTCAGATGCTTGTAGTACTTGGCCTTGCCGCCGGCGACCCACAGCGTGCCGGCGTAGGCACCTTGGGCATTGGTGAGATAAATGGCCAGGTAAGCGCCATCGCCACCGTAGTTTTTCAATTGCGTGGTGATGGTGACAGGGCGGCTTTGCGCCATGCCGGGGAGAAGCAGGGCGCAGGCGGCGGCAATCGCGCCCAGGCGGGGAAGAGTGAAGGAGATCATGGTGGCTGCCTGTTCGGTGCGGGTTATTCAATGCGGGCGCTGCTGCGAATGGCAGGGCGGACGGCGGAGGCTGCGGGTGCTCCGGCGGGGGTTTCCAGGGCCGGGAGGCCTGGCGAGGCTTCATGGCCTTTGGTGCGCTTTTCGTGTTTGAGTTTGAATTTGATCGGCTCCAGGGTCTTGGGATCGACCTTGGCCTTGAAGTGCCGGCCCTGGGCATCCGTGCCGCGCACTTCGTAGCAGCCGTCGTCGATGTGGATGCGCTCGACCTGCCAGCCGTGCTGCTGGGCCATTGTCTGCACGGCAGAGCGTGGCTGCCATTGGTCGATGGGGACTTGGCAATCGTCGTCGGCCCAGGCCGAGGCGCTGGTCGCCAGCAGGCAGGCGGCAGCCATACTGGGCCACCAGGAGCGGCGGTGCAGTGCGGCAGATGTGCTGGCGGAAGAGCGGGGGTGTGAGTTGGACATGGTTGGCTCCTAAAGGTCAAGGCAGCAAACGGTGCTGCTGGGAGCCATTGTGGAAATTCGCCCGTGAATGCAGGCTGAAGGTGCGGTTCAGCTTCTGTTCATTCCATGCCCGGGGGGGCTGGAGAGCCTGCTTATGGGCGCGGCTATACGCTGCGTCCCTGGCCGGCTTCTTCGTGGGTGCATCCATCGCGGATGTGGTAAATGCGCTTGAACGTAGGGATGATTTTCTCGTCGTGCGTCACCACGATGATGGCTGTTTGGTACTGCCGGGCCATGGTGTTCAGGATGCGTGCCACGGCCAGGGCGCGTTCGCTGTCCAGGGGCGCGGTCGGTTCGTCGGCCAGGATGACCGGCGGGCGGTTGACCAGGCCCCGGGCAATGGCCACGCGCTGCTGTTCGCCGCCGGAGAGCTGCACGGGCATGGCCCGGGCGCGGTGCTGCACGTCCAGCGCCGTCAGCAGTTCCAGCGCCTTGGCGCGGGCCTGCGTATCGGGTGCGCCGGCGAGCATGGGCAACAGGGCCACGTTGTCGATGACGTTCAGAAAGGGGATGAGGTACGGTGCCTGAAAGACAAAGCCGATCTTGTCGCGGCGCAGCGCCCGCAGGTCGCCGACCTGCCAGCATCCGTTGTCAAAAATCGTCTCGCGGCCCAGCGTCATGCGTCCGCTGGTCGGATCGATCACCGCGCCCAGGCATTTGAGCAAGGTGCTCTTGCCCGAGCCGGAAGGGCCGATCAGCCCCACCACCTCGCCAGGGGCGACGTGCATATTCACGTCCTTGAGCGCCAGCACCGCGGTATCGCCTTGGCCGTAACGCTTGCTCAGGTGTTCGATATGAATGCCGTCGTGCATGGTGTTTTTGAAAGAAATTGGCCAGTAACGCTTATCCGGAAAGCGTCAGCAGCTATGAATATGTTTAACCGATGGCCTGTGCCGGATCAATGCGCAGGGCAATGCGGATCGCCACCACACTGGCCAGGGCGCAAATGAGCAGCACTGCTGCCAGCGCAGCCAGGCTGTCCTGCGGCAGCAGCAGTACGTATTTGGGAAAAATGGGTGCGGAGAAGGTGGCGCTGACCTTGCCCACGGCAAAGCCGATCAGCCCCAGGGCCAGGGACTGTTGCAGGATCATCCCGGCGATGGTGCGGTTGCGTGTGCCAATGAGCTTGAGCACGGCAATCTCGCGGATTTTGTCCATGGTCAGCGTATAGATGATGAAGGCCACGATGGCTGCGCTCACTGTTGCCAGAATGGCCAGAAACATGCCGATTTGCTTGGCCGAGGTGGCAATCAGCTTGCTCACCAGCACCTCTTGCATCTGGACGCGGGTAAAAACCGTGAAGCGCTTGGCGCGGGCAATCGTCTGGGCCACGGCGTCGGCATCCGCGCCGGGGGCCAGGCGCAGCAGCACGGCATTGACCGATGTGCTGCCGGCCTGGCTGGCCTGGACGGCGTCGAGCACCTGCTGCTGCCCGGGGCGGTTGAACACCGGATTGGCCGCCGTGCGGGCGCGTTGGCGCCAAATGGCATCGTTGTCCTTTAAAAACTGCGCCTCTTGCGCATCCTTGAGCGGGATGAACACCATGGGGTCGCCGCTGGAGGAGACCATGCGCTGCGTCAGGCCCACGACCCGGTAGCGGTGGCGGCGGATGGTGATCTCCTCGCCCAGGGCAAAGCCTGCGGCCACATCGGCCACGGCCTCGTAATGGCTGCGCATCACTTGCCGTCCGGCGACCAGATGCGGCGGCCAGCCTGGGGCGGCAGCCTGCCCTGTCGGCGCCATTCCCACCACCATGGCGCGGATTTCCTGGCCAGTATCGGCCCGGCGCACCTGCATGGTGAAGTAAGTGACGTTGGCCGCTTCGGCCACGCCGGGCACGGTCCGCAGCATGTGCCAGGCATCGTCGGCCAGGCTGGACGATTCGGCATAGGGCCCCTGGGTGTCTTGCTGCACTACCCACAGATCGGCGCCGCTGTTGTGCAGCAGTGCCTGCCCGTCATCGACCATGCCGCGGTACACCCCGGCCATCACCAGGGTCACGCCAATCAGCAGGCCCAGACCGATGCCGGTAAAAACAAACTTGCCCCAACTGTGCAGAATGTCGCGCCCGGCCAGGGAAATCATGGCGCAGCCCCTGCCGTGGTGCCGGCCGCCAGACGGTCGACGACCTGTACGCGGGCCCCGCTGCGTAGAGCCTTGGCGCTGTGCACGACCACCGTGTCACCGACCTGCAGACCGGCCAGCACCTGTACGTTGCCAGCCAAATCGCTGCGGCCCAAGACTACGGGGGTAAAGCGCAGCCCATCGGGCGAGCGCTGCCACACGCCGCGCTCCGTGCCCTGGCGCTGCACGGCTGCCACGGGGATGACCGGGGCCGGGGGCAGGGCGGGCAGGTTCAGCGTGACCTCGGCCAATTCGCCCAAGGGCGGCAGGGGTGCGGGCACTTCGGTGAAGGCCACTTTGGCTAGCAGCTCTTCGGTCACGCTGTCGGCGTGCGGCTCGACACGCAGCACGTGGCCCGGCAGCACCGCATCGCCGCGCGAGCGCAAACGGATATGCGCGGGCAGGCCCGCAGCCAGCCCCAGTGCTGCGCTTTGGTCCAGACGCAGGTGGATCCACACGCTGCCGGGCGCAACCAGCTCCAGCACGGCTTGTCCGGCCACCACGGTGCTGCCCGGCTCGGCCTCGCGGGCGGTGACGATGGCATCTTCTGGTGCGACCAGTTGCAAATGCCGGCGCTGTGAACGCAGCGCGGCGGCATCGGCGCGGCGGCGCTGCAACTCATGGCGGGCGGCGGTCAGGGCCGCCTGGGCCACGTCCAGCTCCTGGCGCTTGAGGTGCAGGCTCTCGGCGCTGCTGGCCTGGGCGCGGGCCAGTGCGGCATAGCGCCCTACCTGGGCGGCGGCAAAGGTCTGCCGCGCCTGCGCTTCCTGCACGCTGGCCTGGGCGCGGGCTTGGGCTGCATCCAGGGCACGGATGCGCTCATCCAGATCCACCGGATCCATCGTGCCCAACACCTGCCCGGCCTGGACGGCATCGCCCACGTCCACGGCCAGGGTCAGTACCCGTCCGGCCACGGTCGGCCCCAGCTTGTGCAATTGCCGTGCCTGTACCGTGCCCAGGCCAAACAGCTGGGGGGCGAGCGGCCGGTTTTGTACCTGCACGGCGGTCACGGGGGTGGGCGCCATCGGTCCGGTGCGCAGCGCCACCCACAGCAGCGAAGCGCCCAGGGGCAGCAGCACGGCCAGCACCTTCAGGTGGGGGAGCTTGGGCCACCTCATACCGCTGCGGCTTTCGGGGGCTGGGAGGCGTTGGCCGCCAAGGCACGGGCAAACAGGGCATAGACGGCGGGAGCCTGTTCCTTCATTTGGCGCACATTCCCCCCCAGCAGGGCCTGCATCACCAGGCCCTGCACGCTGCCGATGAACAGCAGCGCGGTGGCCTGCACATCGATATCGGCGGCCACGCTGCCCTGGGCCTGGGCCTGTTGCACCAGGGCGTGCAGGCGCTCCCCGTACTGGCGCATCAGTGTTTGCGCCAAGCGCTTGGGAGCGGAGTTTTCGGCACGCTGCAGCTCGCCGAACAACATGCGCGGCACGCCCGGGTGCTGCACGGCAAATTGCACATGGGTCATGAAGACGGCTTCCAGCGCCGCCCAGGGCGTGGGCGCTGCCGCGATGGCGCGGTCGATGCGGGCGAGCAGCTTGCCCGCGACCCATTCCATCACCGCTTCCAGAATCGCTTCTTTATTGGGGAAGTGTTTGAACAGCGCCCCTTGCGTGACCCCCATGTGGCGGGCAATGGCCGTGGTGGTGATATCGCTGGGGTTGCCGCTGGCAGCCAGTTCCACCACCGCTTCCACGGTGACGGCGCGGCGCTCGTCGGCGCTTAAATATTTGGCAGGTGCGTCCATGATAAAGATAGTAACTTATTACTATCTTTTCCTATGAATTGAATGGGTGTTTTCTATTGAATAAGGAGCTGTTTTCGATGATTGATAAAGGGTTTCAGAGTATTTGAATCATGAAATCCTTGATAAATAAGCGCTTGCAGCTCTCTTTTATTGCTTTTGCAACGTGGCCTTGAGCTGGTACAGCGCCTCCAGCGCCTCGCGCGGGGTGAGGGCGTCGGGGTTGATCTGGGCCAGCAGCGCCTCGGTGGCGCTGGGGGCGGGGATGTCGGCGGCGGGCGGCGGAGCGAACAAGTCCACCTGTGCATCGCCTGCGCTGGCGCGTTCTTCCAGCGCGGCCAGGGTGTGGCGGGCGTGGTGCAGCACGCTGGCCGGGATACCGGCGAGTTTTGCCACCTGCACGCCGTAGCTGCGGCTGGCCGGGCCGGGCTGGATTTCGTGCAAAAAGACGATGTCGTGCCCGTTCTCGGCGGCGGCCACGTGCATGTTGATGGCAGCGCGGGCCTGGGCGGGCAGCTCGGTCAGTTCGAAGTAGTGCGTGGCAAACAGGGTGAAGGCCTGCACCTTGTCGTGCAGGTGGCGGGCAATGCCGCTGGCCAGGGCCAGTCCGTCGAAAGTGGAGGTGCCCCGGCCGATCTCGTCCATCAGCACCAGGCTGCGCTCGGTGGCGCCGTGCAGGATGGCGGCGGCCTCGGTCATCTCGACCA
>JAHRXD010000181.1 GCA_019104825.1 Comamonas sp. | reverse complement strand
AGGTTCTGAAAGCGGGTAATCGGGTCTTCGGTTTTCAAACGATCAAACCCAGCGGAATGATTCAGCAAATTTCGCACTCGAATATTCTCCACGAGCTTATCAACATAGGGCGGGGGAATCGCCAATATATCTACCAATGGCATACTCAGCCAATCGGCACGCTGAAATACAGGTATATCGGTCATACCGATAAAGCTGACAATCTTGCTCAGACTGGCTAACCGCATCGGGGTATCCAGCTCAAGGCGCGGACTGAAGATGGGGGTGTCCTGCCAGCCATTGACACAAGCGTTTACAGCGCCACTGCGGGTGACAAATACCACCTGATTGGCAGGAGAATCATGCTTGATTGCCATGTCCTTGGTCAAAGTCCCCAGCCAGAGGGGTGCCTGTACATCGCAGTGGGTAGACCATGCAGCCAGCTGACCTTTCAGAGGATAGAGCCAACGGCGTACCTGATTAGAGTCATTTTCCCAAGCTAACCAAGGTAAAAAAATTGCACCGAGAAGCAAGATATAAACTAGCAAACGGTAAAGCAAGCGCATAAAAATAGAAGAAATATTTTATAAAAAAAAGCGCCCAAAGGCGCTTTTTTATATGCTATACAATTCAGCAATCCAAGAAGATGCTAATTAAGAGCCAGAACTGTTACCACAGCCTGCGGCTTGGTATTTGGCTTCGACAGTGGATGAACAGCGCCAAACACCTGCATTCGTCCGATTCCAAGTCAATGTATTTGAGCCGGATTTGCGAAGGGTTGCTGCCGCATTTCCACCAAAGGTTGCTGCAATAGATGCCGTATTATTATCGAGACTATAAGTCACCACCAAACCAGTTTGGCCAGTTGTCACCGCCCCAAGCAGGTTGCTTCGAGTCCAGCCCAATTCGCAATTGCCTTCTGCAAGGCCATCCAGCATACAAGTTTCAATAGCGGTACGCATCGCACCAGTTTCACCCATCACCCGTGCCACTTGCGATTTAGCCACATAGTTCTGATACTGCGGAATCGCCACAGCAGCCAAAATACCAATAATCGCCACAACGATCATCAGTTCGATCAGGGTAAAACCCTTTTGCACGGTACGCAGGGTGCGTTTCATGGCAAGCTCCTTAAAGAGTGAAAAAAACAGACGCCACTCTTTAAGCAAAGGCCATGCCAACTTACAAAAACACCGGTTTTCACCGTTTTAGTGCATTTGTCATGCGTGCCGCCATGCCACCCTGGCAGATTTGGCACAGCAACAGGTATGCCAACTGCCCCTGGCACATATTGCGCAGCGCCAGGGAAAAAACCAAAGACAGGAGAATGGCGCACCGGTAAAACGAGCGCCTAAAATCCCGGCGCAACGCAAAGGAGGCCACGACTATGGACAGCATCAGCCTGGATGCCGCTGAGGTAATGACCGGCATCAGCCGCCGCACCCTGTGGCGGCGCGTGGCCGAGGGCGTGCTGGTCAGCACGGAAAAGGATGCCCGGGGCCGCACCATGCTGGCGCTGGAGGGCCTTCTGGAGCCAATGCAGGACTGCACCGGGCTGGTCTTCAGTGCGCAGGACCTGGCGGTCTTGTGCCAGGCGGATGCTGGCAATGACCCGGCCCCGGCCGCCGTCGGTGCGCTGCTATACGCGGCCTCAGCCGCGTTTAAACCCCCCCCCCCCCCCCCAAGTCACGCTGCGGCGTTGTACTGGCTGCGTTTGGCGGCAGAACAGGGCAATTGCGATGCCATGCACTGGCTGAGTACCGCCGCAGCACAAACCCACACCGAAAAAGGCAATCATGAGGCACTGATGTGGCTGGCCAAGGCAGCCGCCCATGGGCACAAAATTGCCCAGGCACAAATGGGCGAGGTGCTTGACCACTGCGTGCGGCCCGCGCCGTGACGGAAGTCTTTGGGCAATGGCTGTGCAACTCCTGCCCGTACGGAATGTCTACAGATCGCTCTTTTCAGTCACACGTGCATCGGTGACTTGGTAGCGGGCGCCCTTGACAGGGCACCGCAACTGCACCACAACCCGTCACGCTGGTTTGTGCGTGCGCAACCAATCTTTAAGCGCTTCATCAATACGCGTTTGCCAGCCCGGCCCAGTGGCACGAAAGGCCGCCGACACTTCGGGCGATAGCCTAATGGTTGTGGCAACCTTGGTCGGGGCTTTTTGCGGCCCACGCTCCCCACGGCCACGCTGCAGTGCTACCAAGCCCTCATACACCTGAGGCGGCAGCACATCTTGCGCCGGACGGGCGCGGGAAAACCACGCTTCATCCAGTTCTTGGGTGTCCTGGTCGGCAGCGATACCCGCAGTGATGCGGGCATCTTCTTCCTCGGTGGGCAGTTCCACCACGCGCCCGGAGCGCGTTTGAATGGTTTCAGGCTTGACGGGCATATCGTTGCACCTCCCTTCGATTGGCTTTCCGCAGGCTAATGATGCGCACGGCATTACCGCGCAGGGTGAACGTGAGAACAAACAGACGCCGACCAATCAACCCTGCAGCGTTGAACCGTGTCTCGCCATAGTGTTTGCGGCTGTCCACTTCGATCTGGGCCGTTTCCCACTCGAAATCATCTGCTGCGCTGAACCAGACCTGATGCTTTCCTACATTGGCGGCCAGCTTCACCGGGTCGTGTTCATACTTCATATTTTTATTGTAATAACAATCAAATAACTATGCAACGCATTACAACCGCGCTTCCCCGCTAGGCCATGGCAGCGCATGCCACCGAGTCTTGGCCGACATCAAACCTGCCTATCAAAGAGGAAAAAAGAAATCCCGCGACATCTTGCGACGTTGCGGGATGAATGAATGGTGCCGGTTGTCGGATTCGAACTGACGACCTACCGCTTACAAGGCGGGTGCTCTACCAACTGAGCTAAACCGGCGGATTTCGGTAAAGGGCGGATTCTAGCCGAAAAATTACTTCACCAATTTCAGCGCCGGGCGCTTGCCGGCAGGCGGGGGGGGAGGCGGTTCGTCGTCGCCATCCGTGCTGCTGGCGGGGGATTCGTCCTTGGTACTGCTGACCAGTTGCACGACCGGGGCTTTGGCCGCAGGCGGCTCTGCGGGAGCAAAGGCTGCTGCATCCATGAGCTGGGGATCTTCCGGGGGAAAGGACATGCCCTGCCCGGTTTCACGGGCGTAGATGGCAACGACCCGCCCGACGGGCAGGATGATTTCATGGGGCTTGCCGCCGAAGCGGGCCTTGAAATGGATGAAGTCGTTGTCCATTTGCAGGCCGCTGGTGGCGTCGTAGCTGACGTTGAGCACAATCTGCCCGTCCTGCACGAATGCCGGGGGCACTTGCACGCTGTCGTCGGCCTGCACCACCAGATAGGGGGTCAGGCCATTGTCGGAACACCACTCATGCAAGGCCCGCAGCAGGTACGGGCGGGTGGAGGTTGTGCTGGTTTCGTCCATAACAGTCCTTTTTCCCCAGGCCAATGCTTACTTGCGCATCACTTTTTCGGAAGGGGTGAGCGCTTCGATATACGCCGGGCGCGAGAAGATGCGCTCGGCATATTTGAGCAGCGGAGCGGCGTTCTTCGACAGTTCGATGCCGTAGTAGTCCAGACGCCACAGGAGCGGGGCAATGGCAACGTCGAGCATGGAGAAGTTCTCGCCCAGCATGTACTTGTTCTTCAGGAACACGGGCGCAAGCTGGGTCAGGCGGTCGCGGATGTGGGTGCGGGCTTTTTCCAGCTCTTTATCGTTGCCCTTTTTGCCGTTGGCATGTTCCAGGGTATTGACGTGAGCAAACAGTTCTTTCTCGAAGTTGAGCAGGAACAGGCGTACCCGGGCGCGGTCTACCGGGTCGCCGGGCATGAGCTGGGGGTGGGGGAAGCGTTCATCAATGTATTCGTTGATGATGTTCGACTCGTACAGGATCAGGTCACGCTCGACCAGGATGGGCACCTGACCGTAGGGATTCATGGCCATGATTTCCTCGGGCTTGCTGAATAAGTCCACGTCACGGATTTCAAAATCCATGCCTTTTTCAAACAGCACGAAGCGGCTGCGGTGGGAGTAAGGGCAGGTGGTTCCCGAATAAAGCACCATCATGGCGAAGGCTCCTAAAAATCAAAAAGAGTGGGACGCCTGTTGCAGCGCCCACTCTGACTTTCAGCGGCCGATTGCCGGTGCCGGATTTGCACTGGCAATCGGCCGCTGCGCGGTTGGTTATTTAACGTCTTTCCAGAAGGCTGCGTTCAGCTTCCAGGCAATAACGATGAAGATGGCCAGGAAAATCAGCACGCCGACACCGACGCGGACACGGGTGGCCTGGGCCGGCTCCCCCATCCATTGCAGGTAGTTTACGAGGTCGCCGATCTGCTGGTCGTACTCCTGTTCACTCAGGGTGCCGGGGGTGATTTGCTCCCAGCCCTTGAAATGGTCGCCTTCAAACACGGCGCGGCGCTGACCCTGCATTTCCCACAGGGGATGGGGCATGCCCACGCTGGGGAAGGCCAGGTTGTTCCAGCCGGTGGCCTTGGTGTCATCACGGTAGAAGGTGCGCAGGAAGGTGTAGAGGTAGTCTGCACCCGTGCCATTGTGACCGGCACGCGAGCGGGCGATGACGGTCAGGTCAGGCGGGTTGGCGCCGAACCAGTCCTTGGCCTGCTTGGGATTGATCGCGGCAATCATGGTCTCGCCCACCTTGTCGGTGGTAAAGAGCAGGTTGTCCTTGATCTCCTGTTCGGACAGGCCGATGTCCTGCAGGCGGTTGTAGCGCATGAAGGCAGCGGAGTGGCAGCCCAGGCAGTAGTTCACAAACAGCTTGGCGCCGTTTTGCAAGGATGCCTGGTTGCTGATGTCGACCGGCGCCTTGTCCCAGGGGATGCCGGCATCGGAGGCAGCGTGCGCACCCGTGGCAATGCCCAGAGCGGCAATCAGCGAAAAGATAAATTTTTTCATCATGGTTTGTTACTCCTGGCCGATCAGTGGGGCTTGAAGGTCACGCGCTCAGGCACAGGTTTGGTTGCGCCGATGCGGCTCCACCAAGGCATCAGCAGGAAGAAGCCGAAGTAAAACAGGGTGCCCGCTTGCGAGACTTTTTCACCCAGCGGGAAGGGAGGCAGCACGCCCAGGTAGCCCAGGACGAAGAAGTTCACCACGAAGATGGCGTACATCACTTTGTGCCAGCCCGGACGGTAGCGGATGGACTTGACTTCGCAGTAGTCCAGCCAGGGCAGGGCGAACAGGATGATCACGGCACCGCCCATGACCACGACGCCCCAGAACTTGGCGTCGATGGCCAGCATCAGGGCGATTGCCACCACGCCAGCGCCCAGGGCGGCCATCTTGAACAGGCCCGGCAGCTTGGACTTGAATGCGGCAAAACCCATGGCCAGCACCACGCAGGCGATCAGCGCGTACATCATCTCGGCAGTAATGGCACGCAGCATCGAATAGAAGGGCGTGAAGTACCAGACGGGGGCGATGTGGTTGGGTGTCTTGAACGGGTCGGCCGGGATGAAGTTGTTGTACTCCAGGAAGTAGCCGCCGAACTCGGGGGCGAAGAACACCACGGCCGAGAACAGGAACAGGAACACAGCCACGCCGAAGATGTCGTGCACGGTGTAGTAGGGGTGGAAGGGCACGCCGTCCAGGGGATGGCCGTTGGCATCCTTCGGAGCGCCGGGGGCCTTGATTTCCACGCCGTCCGGGTTGTTCGAACCCACATCGTGCAGCGCCAGCAAGTGGGCCACGATCAGGCCGATCAGCACCAGCGGCACGGCGATGACGTGGAAGCTGAAGAAGCGGTTGAGCGTTGCGTCGCCGACCACGTAGTCGCCACGGATCAGAATCGCCAGATCGGGGCCGACGAAGGGAATGGCCGAGAACAGGTTCACGATCACCTGGGCGCCCCAGTAGGACATCTGGCCCCAGGGCAGCAGGTAGCCCATGAAGGCTTCGGCCATCAGCGCCAGGAAGATGGCGCAGCCGAAAATCCAGACCAGTTCGCGCGGCTTGCGGTAGGAGCCGTAGATCAGGCCACGGAACATGTGCAGGTAGACGACGATGAAGAAGGCCGAGGCACCGGTGGAGTGCATGTAGCGGATCAGCCAGCCCCAGGGCACGTCGCGCATGATGAACTCGACCGACTCGAACGCCTTGGCGGCGTCGGGCTTGTAGTTCATCACCAGGAAGATGCCGGTGACGATCTGGATCACCAGCACCAGCAGGGCCAGGGAACCGAAGATGTACCAGAAGTTGAAGTTCTTCGGAGCGTAGTACTCCGACATGTGAACCTTGTAAGCGGAAAACGCGGTCGGGAAGCGGTTTTCAAACCAGTTCACCACCTTGGCGCCGGTCGGCGCATTCGGATCAATGTCCTTGAATTCGTGAGCCATGTCGTCTCCCTCAGGCCTTCTTGTCTTCACCGATCAGCAGCTTCGTGTCTGACAGGTACATATGCGGGGGCACTTCCAGGTTGTCCGGTGCGGGCTTGTTCTTGAACACGCGGCCAGCCATGTCGAAAGTGGAGCCGTGACAGGGGCAGAAGAAGCCGCCCTTCCAGTCATCGGGCAGCGAAGGCTGCGCCCCCGTGGCGAACTTGCTGGTCGGCGAGCAGCCCAGGTGGGTGCAGATGCCCACCAGCACCAGGTATTCGGGCTTGATCGAGCGCCATTCGTTCTTGGCGTACTCGGGGGTGGGGAATGCGGTGCGCTCGGAATGGGGGTCGGCCATGTCGCCGTCCAGCGATTTCAGTTCATCGAGCTGCTGCTGGGTGCGGCGCACGACCCACACCGGCTTGCCGCGCCATTCGACGGTTTTCATTTCGCCGGGCTGCAAGGAGGAGATATCCACCTCCACCGCCGCACCGGCAGCCTTGGCCTTCTCAGAAGGCTGGAAGGTGCTTACAAAAGGGACAGCGGCCGCGACGCCGCCTACCGCGCCAGCGCAGGCCGACGTGATGATCCACGTCCGCTTGCTGGAGTCGACAGGAGTTTCACTCATGGGGATCCTCGATTAAACATCGCTAGATTAGGGAATAACCGCTAAATTGTAGCGGAGCCGCTACAGCAACTCCAAACGCCCCACAGGGCTAGGACGGGGTTTTTCCCACCTGACAAGAGGCCTGACCCGTACCCTCGGCAGTTCTTCATCGCGCAGGTGTTCAAGAGGCCGGCGCCTGGCCAAAACCGCCTGCCAGACCCGGCGCAGCAGCCATTTGCTGCGCCAGACAAACAGCTTGCACCAGACTGGCAGGATCGGCGACACCGTGTCCGGCGATGTCGAAAGCGGTGCCGTGGTCGGGGCTGGTACGAATCAGCGGCAGGCCCAGGGTGACATTCACGCCGTGTTCAACGCCCAGATATTTGATAGGAATCAAACCCTGATCGTGGTACATCGCCAACACCACCTCAAATTCCCCAGGGTGGGTGGGTGTATTGCGGGCCCGCATGAACACGGTATCCGGGGCATACGGGCCGTGGGCATCGACGCCCAGGGCACGGGCCGCCGCAATGGCCGGAGCGATGGTGTCCAGCTCCTCGCGGCCAAACAGCCCGCCCTCCCCGGCATGGGGGTTGAGCCCGGCCACGGCGATGCGCGGGGCATGGCCCAGGATGGGGGTCAGCGCCTGATGGGTGATTGCCAGGGTTTGCAGGATGTTCTCCTGGGTGACGGCGGCCAGCGCCTGGCGCAGGCTGACGTGAATACTCACCAGCACGGTACGCAGTTCGGGGGTGGCCAGCATCATGCGCACCGGCATTTGCGCCACAGGCACGCCCGCATGGCGGGCAGCCTGGGCCTGGAGCAGCTCGGTGTGCCCGGGAAAGTCCACCCCGGCAGCGTGCAGGGCTTCCTTGTGCAAGGGGGCAGTAATCAAGGCGGCAATCTCGCCACGCAAAGCGGCATCGGCAGCCCACTGCACGCACTGCGCAGCGGCCGCCCCGGCAGCGGCGCTGATCTGCCCCCAGGCGGGCGGCGGCGGCAGGCCCGGCAGGGGCAGCACGGGCAGGCAGCGCGGCGGCACCCGCCAGGCATCCTGCGGCGCAGCGATCTCGGCCACGGGCAGCAGGCCCTGGCCGGGGCCGGCAATCACCT
>JAHRXD010000144.1 GCA_019104825.1 Comamonas sp. | reverse complement strand
CTCGCCCGGGAAACCGGCGATGAAGGTGGAGCGGATGACCAGCTCCGGGCACACCTCGCGCCAGCGCTGGATGCGCTCCAGGTTTTTCTCGCCGCTGGCCGGGCGCTTCATGCGCTTCAGAACGTCCGGGTGGCTGTGTTGCAGCGGCACGTCCAGGTAGGGCAGTACCAGCCCCTGCGCCATCAGCGGCAGGATGTCGTCCACGCTGGGGTAGGGGTACACATAGTGCAGGCGCACCCAGGCGCCATGCCTTTGCGCCAGCTTGCCCAGCTCCTGCACCAGCTCGAACAACCGCGTCTTGACCGGGCGGCCTTCCCAGAAGCCCATGCGGTATTTGATGTCCACGCCGTAGGCCGAGGTGTCCTGGCTGACGATGAGCAGCTCTTTCACGCCGCCGGCGAACAGCGCCTGCGCTTCCTTCAGGACGTCGCCAATCGGGCGCGATACCAGGTCGCCGCGCATGCTGGGGATGATGCAGAAGGTGCAGCGGTGGTTGCAGCCTTCGGAAATCTTCAGGTAGGCGTAATGGCGCGGGGTGAGCTTGATGCCCGCCTCGCCCATCGCGCCGGGCAGGCCGGGCACCAGGTCGATGAAGGGGTCGTGCGGCTTGGGCAGGTGTTCATGCACGGCGTCCATCACCTCCTGCGTGGAATGCGGGCCGGTGACGGCCAGCACGCTGGGGTGGATGCCCGCGACCATGTTGTCGCCCGTGGCGTTGGTGCGGGCGCCCAGGCAGCCGGTGACGATGACCTTGCCGTTTTCGTTCAGCGCCTCGCCGATGGTGTCCAGGCTTTCCTTGACGGCATCGTCGATGAAGCCGCAGGTGTTCACGATGACCAGATCGGCCCCGGCAAAGCTCTTGGCGGTCTGGTAGCCCTCGGCACTGAGCTGGGTGATGATGAGTTCCGAGTCGGTCAGGTTTTTCGGGCAGCCCAGGGAGACAAAGCCGACTTTGGGGGCGCTGGTGGGAGTCATAGGCGAAGGCAAGCAAAAAGGCACCGCAGGGTGCCTTGACGATGAAAAGGAAAAATGATGGGGCCGATTTTAGTGCCCGGCCCGGCTTTCAGCGCTTGAAGCCGAACATGCCCATCATTTGCTCGGTCTGCTGGCGCATCTGCTCCTGCATTTTCTGCATCTGCTCGGCGTAGCCGGCGGGCAGCATGGCCTGGGGCATCTGCATCATCTTGGCCCAGGCGTCGGGGTTGCCGGTTTGCTCGGCCAGCTTGGTCTGGAAGTCGGTGAACATCTGCACGTTTTTTTCGATGTAGCTGCCCATGTGGTTCTGCATGGCATGGCCGTAGAAGCGGATGATGTTGGCCAGCATGGCTTCGCTGAACATGGGGGCGCCGGCGGCTTCTTCTTCCAGGATGATTTGCAGCAGGATGGAGCGGGTCAGGTCTTCGCCGGTCTTGGCGTCCCTGACGACGACGGGCTCGCGCTGCATGACCAGTTGCTTGACTTCGGCCAGGGTCACGTAGGCGGAGGTGCTGGTGTCGTACAGGCGGCGGTTGGGGTATTTCTTGATCACGCGCTCAGTGGCTGCGGGGGGGGCGGTAGTGGTCATGGGCGCACTGCTTTGGTAAAAAACTGTTTCCGTAAGTATTGCATACGGAGGAACTTTGCCGGGCCATGCACCTTGGACACGTCTGTGGCTTACAGTGCTGGGGAAGCTCTCGCATGCAAGGATACGCAAAATTATGAAGGTGGATAGCGCAATGAAATCAATCCGTATGAAGTCTGCCTGTGCCGTGGCGCTGCTGGTGCTGGCCTCTGCCAGTTGGGGGCAAAGCCGGATTTACCGCTGCGGTAACGAATACACGAACAATGCGGCCCAGGCGAAAAAGGAAAACTGCCGGGTCGTCGAAGGCGGCTCTGTCACCGTGGTGCATACGCAGGGCGCGGGCAGCAGCCGGGCCAGTACGAGCGGTACGGCCAGCGGTACGACGGCGGCTGCGACCAGCCGGGGGCCGGCCAGCGCCCAGGTCAGCAGCAGCCAGCAGCAGGTGCGGGACAACGATGCACGGGCGATTTTGCAGGCCGAACTGGCCAAGGCCCAGGAGCGCCTGGCAGTGCTGAAGACCGAATACAACGACGGCCAGCCTGCCAAGACCGCGCTGGAGGAGAGCAAGCCCGAGCTGTACCAGGCCCGGGCGGCCGATTTGAAAGCCCGCATCGCCCGCCAGGAAAGCGACGTGCAGGGCATCGAGCGGGAGCTGTCCCGCCTGCCGGGGCAGTAGCGTAAAAGGAATTTTTATTTAAAAAGATAGCTTCTTACGCTGATAAATAGTGAATATCAGCATCTTATTGATCTGAAAATCAATGCTGTTGCGCGGAAAATGCTACTTTTTTCATAACAATGGCTCCAGCGGCAAGTGCTGCAACAGCCATAGCCCCCAGCGCTTGAACCAGCGGGTGTTGGGTTCCTGGCGGTAGACGATGCCGCTGCCCGGGGGCGGCACTTCCCACTGCACATGTCCCTGCGCATCCAGCCCCAGGCGATACGAACGCCAGGGAATTTCCTGCTCGAAGGCATTGCTGATTTGCTGGGCCAGGGTGGGGCTTTCGATCATCAGCCCCATTTCGGTATTGAGCAGCATCGAGCGCGGGTCGAAGTTGAACGAGCCGACGAACGCCCGCTGGCCGTCGATGGCAAAGGTTTTGGCGTGCAGGCTGGTGCCGCTGCCCGCCAGCAGCCAGCGGCGCTTGAAGCGTTCTTGCAGGGGGCGCGGCGGTTCCGGCGGTGCCTGGCGGCGCAGCTCGTACAGCTTCACCCCCATGCGCAACAGCGGGACGCGGTAGCGGGCATAGCCGGCGTGGACGATGCTCACGTCCGTGGCCTCCAGCGCATTGGTCAGCACCCGCACCTGGATGCCTTGGCTGCGCAGCTGCGCCAGCGCGTCCACCCCCGCCTGGGTGGGCACGAAGTAGGGCGATACCAGATCGACCGATTCCATCGGGGTGCCGATCACGGCGGCGAGCTGGGCGCCGATCAGTTGCTGTTCGGGGGCCTGGCCCAGCACCTTGGCCGGATCGTCGCTGACCAGGTGCGTTGGTGCCCACAGCAGGCTCAAATCCTGCTGCGTCAGTTGTTGCAGCAGGCGGCTGCCCGTCAGGGCCTGCTGGTAGCGCTGGCCTTCGGCGCTGTCCACCTTGGCCTGGATGCGCTGGCGCAGCTCGGCCAGGGTCAGTTGGTAGGGGACGGTGACGATGCGTTCGATCGGGTAGGCCGACGCGCTGGCCCAGTAGCGGTCGAAATCCCGGGAAATGTCCTGCACCGCCGGGCCCAGGGCCAGCACGTCCAGATCGGCGAACAGCACCCCTTGCGGGCTGCCGAAGTATTCATTGCCGATGTTGCGCCCGCCGACGATGCTGGCCTGGTTGTCCGCCGTGAACGATTTGTTGTGCATCCGCCGGTTGGTGCGCTGAAAGTCGA
>JAHRXD010000142.1 GCA_019104825.1 Comamonas sp. | reverse complement strand
GCGCCGCAAGCCGCCGCCCCGGCAGATACTGCCGACACCGCAGCAGACAGCAACGTCGCCCTGGATGGTTCGCTGTTCTACGAACTGCTGCTCGGCGAGCTGACCGCCAGCCAGGGCGATGCCCAGGACGCCGTGGCACTGTTCCTGGACGCTGCCCGCAGAACCAACGTGGAGGCGCTGTACCAGCGGGCCACCGACGTGGCGTTGCACTCGCGCTCCGGCCCCCAAGCCCTGATGGCCGCGCAGGCGTGGCAGCAGGCGTTTCCCGCTTCGCGCCTGGCCAACCGCTATCTGCTGCAAATTCTGCTGATGCTCAACCGGGTGTCCGACACGGTCGAGCCGCTGACCCGGGAGCTGGCCGCCACCCCCATCACCAGCAAGCCCGCCGCCTATCTGGCCATTGCCCAGCTCTACCGCCACACCAGCGATAAAAGGCTGGCCGCCGCCGTGGTCGAGCAAGCCCTGCAGGACGACCTGAACCACGCCACGACCGCCCCCTCCGCCTGGGCCATGCTCGGCCACATGCGCCTGGCGGCCAACCAGAAAGAGCAAGCCCTGCAGGCAGCGGCCCAGTCGCAGCAACTGGCCCCGGCCAACGGTGCCGCCGCCCTGCTGGCCCTGGAGCTGCTGGAAAACAAACTGCCCCAGGCCGAGCCCCTGGTGCAGAACTACCTGCAGCACACCCCGAACCCGACCATCCGCCTGGCCTACGCCAAGATACTGCTCGACCAGCGGCGTCTGCCCCAGGCGCTGGTGCAGCTCGATGCGGTCGTGGCCCAGACGCCCGAAAACGCCGAAGCCTGGCTCACCCTGGCCGCCGTCCACGCCCAACAAGGCCAATGGCCGCAGACCGAGCAGGCCCTGCAAGGCTTTGCCGCCCTCATCCCCGCCATGGCCGACGCCCAGCAGCGCGACACTGCCTGGCTGCAAGCCGGGGTGCTGGGCGCCCGCAGCGCCATGGCCGCCAGAAACGATGCCCTGGCCGCGCAGTGGCTGGCGCACATCCCCAACGCCGAAGACAACCTGCGCGTCCAGGCGCTGCGGGCCGCCCTGCTGGCTCGCCAGGGCCAGCTCACCCAGGCCCGCCGCCTGATCCAGGCCGTGCCCGCCGAAGGGCCACGGCAGGCGCAGCGCAAAATCCAGGCTGAAGTGCAGTTGCTGCGCGATGCCGGCGCCTACGGCCAAGCCTACGCCCTGCAGGCCAGGCTGCAGGCGCAAGACCCGGAAGATGCCGACATCACCTACGAAACCGCGCTGCTGGCCGAAAAAATCGGCCAGCTGGACACCATGGAGCAGCTTTTGCGCAGCATCATGGCCCGCCACCCGGACTACTACCACGCCTACAACGCCCTGGGCTACTCGCTGGCCGATCGGGGCGTGCAGCTGGACGAGGCCCGCCGCCTGATCGAAACCGCGCTGCAATACGCCCCCGACGACCCCTTCATCACCGACAGCCTGGGCTGGCTGGAATTTCGCCAGGGCAATACGGAGCAGGCCGTCACCCTGCTGGAACATGCCTACAGCCTGCGTGACGACGTGGAAATCGCCAGCCACCTGGCCGAAGTGCTGTGGGTGCAGGGCGACCGGCAACGCGCCCGCAGCCTGTGGCGCTCGGCCCTGCAGCGCGAACCGGACAACGAAGTGCTGCGCTCCACCCTGCAACGCCTGAACGTACAGCCCTGAGCCATTTCCCCATGCCCCGCTCCGTATCCCGACGCCAGCTGCTCGGCAGTACTGTTTGTGCTATTTTTTTAGGTGCTTTATCCGGTTGCAGCACGCCACTTTTAGATAAAAATCATGCTGAAATGTTATGGAGCGGGCGGATGGCGCTACAAACCTTCAACCCGGACGGTAGCCTGCAGGACAGCTGGAGCGCCAGCTTCACCCTGCAGGGCACACCCGCGCAGGGGCAGCTGGACATCTTCAGCCCGCTCGGTGCCCAGCTGGCGCTGCTGCAATGGAGCCCCGCCGGCGCCCTGCTGCGCCAGGGCAGGCAGCAGGAGCCCTCGGATTCCCTGGCCGCCCTGATCGAGCGCAGCCTGGGCACCGCCCTGCCCATCGACGCCTTTTTTGCCTGGCTGCAAGGCCGGCCCCACGCTGCCGAAGGCTGGCAGGCCGACCTGGGCCAATATGCCCAGGGCCGCATCCACGCCCAGCGCCTGCAGCCGCTGCCGCAAGCGCAGTTGAAAATTATTTTGCAAGCGCCTGCCGCACCCTGACCCTCTCGCCCCCTGATTCCTGCCGCCATGCGCACCCTCTACGACGTACCGGCCCCGGCCAAGCTGAACCTGTTCCTGCACATCACCGGGCGGCGCAGCGACGGCTACCACCTGCTGCAATCGGTCTTCATGCTGCTGGACTGGCAGGACAAGCTGCACTTCGAGCGCAGCGCCAGCAGCGCCATTGGCCGCGACGACCTGGCCAGCACCACCGCCCTGCCTGCCGACGACTTGTGCGTGCGGGCCGCCCGCGCCCTGCAGGCCGCCACCGGCTGCACGCAAGGCGTGCAGATCGGCCTGGAAAAAACCATCCCCGCCCAGGCCGGGATGGGCGGCGGCTCGTCCAACGCGGCCACCACCCTGCTGGCCCTGAACCGCCTGTGGCAGCTCAACCTGCCGCGCCAGGCACTGGAGCGCATCGGCCTGACGCTGGGGGCTGACGTGCCGTTCTTCCTGCGCGGGCACAACGCCTGGGTCGAGGGCGTGGGCGAGCAGATCACCCCGCTGACCGGCCCCGCCGCCCTGCCGCCCGCACGCTTTCTCGTCATCAAACCCCGTGCCGGACTGGAAACCGGCAAAATTTTTTCCAGCCACCTTTTGCAAAGGGACACAAAGCAGGCTACAATAGTCGGCTTTGCAGCAGATCACTACGGGTTTGGTCACAACGACCTGCAACGCGCCGCCAGCGGCCTGTGCCCGGACATGCAAAACGCCATTGCTTTTCTGGAGCAGCAGGGTTTTGTGGCTAGAATGACGGGTTCAGGGAGCGCAGTGTTTGCAAAAATCGAACGCAACCCCGACCTGGCCAAGGCCGCTTCGGACTGGCAGATCAGGGTGTGTGAGAACCTGCAAAAGCACCCATTGCTTGAATGGGCGCAGGATTGAAAACTACCGGATTTATTCGTGTAGGGGAGTCGCCAAGTTGGTTAAGGCACCGGATTTTGATTCCGGCATGCGAGGGTTCGAGTCCTTCCTCCCCTGCCACATCCTTCGCGTTTACTTTTGCTTTCAGCACCCAGCACTGGGATAGCTTATGCCCTCCATACCCTCCAATTTTGTGGTGTTTACCGGCAATGCCAATCGTGGCATGGCCGAGGAAATCGCCCAGTATCTCGGCACGTCCCTGGGCGATGCCGACGTTGGCCGTTTCTCCGACGGTGAAGTCACCGTCGAGATCAAGCAGAACGTGCGCACGCGCAACGTCTTCATCGTGCAGCCGACCTGCGCCCCCACCAACGACAACCTGATGGAACTGCTGGTGATGGTCGATGCGCTCAAACGCGCTTCTGCCGAAAGCATCTGCGCCGTCATCCCCTACTTCGGCTACGCCCGCCAGGATCGCCGCGTGCGCTCCACCCGCGTGCCAATCACCGCCAAGGTGGTGGCCAACATGCTGCAGGCCGCCGGTGTCTCGCGCGTGCTGACCATGGACTTGCACGCCGACCAGATTCAGGGCTTTTTCGACATCCCGGTGGACAACATCTACGCCTCGCCAGTGCTGCTGGGCGACCTGAAGCAAAAACAGTACGAGGATCTCATCGTCGTCAGCCCTGACGTGGGTGGCGTGGTGCGGGCCCGTGCGCTGGCCAAGCAGCTCGGCTGCGATCTGGCGATCATCGACAAGCGCCGTCCCAAGGCCAACGTCTCGGAAGTGATGCACGTCATCGGCGACATCGAAGGGCGCAACTGCGTCATCATGGACGACATGATCGACACCGCCGGCACCCTGGTCAAAGCCGCCGAAGTCCTCAAGGAGCGCGGTGCCAAGCAGGTCTACGCCTATTGCACCCACCCCATCTTCTCCGGCCCGGCCATCGAGCGCATCGCCAAGGGTAACGCCCTGGACGAAGTGGTCGTGACCAACACCATTCCGCTGTCGGCGGCGGCCAGGGCCTGCGGCAAGATTCGCCAGGTTTCCGTGGCCCCGCTGTTTGCCGAAACCATCCGCCGCGTACAGAACGGCGAATCGGTCAGCTGCCTGTTCGAAGACTGAGCCTCGGACTTTTCCATTTTCCCCCCAAAGACGGCAACCGCCGTCTTTTCTCAACCCGGTGAGGCTGGTCGCGGCCCACCATTCTGGAGTTAAAACCATGCAATTTGCAGCCACTACACGCGCACAACAAGGTACGGGTGCGAGCCGCCGTATGCGCATTACCGGCAAGACCCCGGGCATCGTCTACGGTGCCGGCGAGCAGCCCCAACTGATCGAGATGGACCACAACGCGCTGTTCCACGCGCTGAAAAAAGAAGTTTTCCACTCCAGCGTGCTGGACCTGGACGTGGACGGCAAAACCACCAAAGTGGTGCTGCGCGACGTGCAATACCACCCCTTCAAACAGCAAATCCTGCACATCGACTTCCAGCGCGTCGATGACAAGACCAAGATCGAAATGCGCGTGCCCCTGCACTTCGAAGGCGCCGACAACTCCGTCGCCGTCAAAGAAGACAAATGCACCGTCACCCCGTTGATCCATGAACTGGCCGTGGTGTGCATGCCTGCCCACCTGCCCGAGAACATCGTGGTCGACCTGTCGGGCCTGACCGTCAAGAGCGCCCTGGGCCTGAACAACCTGGTGAAGATGCCCTACGGCGTCAAGGCCGTGGTGCGCGGTTCCAACAAGAACCCCGCCCTGGTCAACATCAAGCTGCCGGAAGTGGCCCCCGCAGAAGGCGCTGCCCCGGCGCCCGCCGCGCCTGCCAAGAAGGGCAAGAAGTAATTCTTCGCGCCCGGCAAGCCCGGCCACCGGGCTTGCCCGCTGTCGATGGCCCACCTCGGTGGGCCATTTGTCTTTAGAACGTAAACACGTTCTTTGACCCGCCCCACGATAATCCCCGCCCATGATCAAGTTATTTGTCGGCCTGGGCAATCCCGGCCCGGAATACGCCGCCACGCGCCACAACGCCGGTTTCTGGTGGATCGATGCGCTGGCCCGCGAGCTGAAAGTGCATCTGCAACCCGAGCGCAGCTACTGGGGCCTGGCCGCCCGCGCCAACGTGCAGGGGCAGGCGGTGTGGCTGCTCCAGCCGCAGACGTTCATGAACCTGTCGGGCAAATCGGTCGGCGCCCTGGCGCGGTTCTTCAAGATTCAACCCGACGAAATCCTGGTGGCGCATGACGAGCTGGATTTTTCGCCCGGTCAGGTCAAGCTGAAAAAGGGCGGCAGCCACGGCGGCCACAACGGCCTGCGCGACATCCACGCCCAGTTGGGCAGCGGCGACTACTGGCGTTTGCGCCTGGGCATCGGCCACCCCGGCCTGAAGGGCGAAGTGACCGGCTGGGTGCTGAAGAAAGCCCCCGCCGACCAGCAGCAGGCCATCGAAGAAAGCATTGCCCACAGCCTGAAAGCCTGGCCGCTGCTGGTCGCCGGAGACATGGACAAGGCCACCGCGCAGATCAACACCAGCAAGCCCCCGCGCCCCAAGCCGCCCCGCCCGAATGCGAATACCCATGCGCCCCGGGCAGCCAATGAAGAAATAAAGAGCTAGCCCCGCTTTATTCATAGGCATTTACGGTACTTTTATCTTTGAATATGGCGCTATTCCTGCGGCAAAAGCTCCTAATTTTGCTGTTCACCCTGTTCCTGGCCGCCACGGTGATCTTTGCCGTGCTGCACCTGCTGCCGGGCAACGCCGCCCAGGTGCTGATGGGGCCGGACGCCGACCCCGAGGCCGTGGCCGCCCTGGCCACGCAACTGGGGCTGGACGTGCCCGCGTGGCAACGCTTTGCCAACTGGCTGGCCGGCCTGCTGCGCGGCGACCTGGGGCACAGCTACGCCTATGGCGAGCCGGTGCTGGATTTGCTGCTGGAGCGCCTGCAACTGACCCTGCCCCTGACCGTGCTGGCGCTGGCCATCAGCGGCCTGCTGGCCCTGCCCATCGGCGTGTACGCCGCCGCGCACCAGGGCCGTTGGCCCGACCGGGTGCTGATGGGGCTGACGCAACTGGGCCTGGCCGTTCCCAGCTTCTGGCTGGCCATGCTGCTGATCGTGTTCTTTGCCGTGCGCCTGCAATGGTTTGCCGCCGGGGGCTTTCCCGGTTGGGGCGCAGACGAAGGCGGCGGCCTGCTGCCCGCGCTGCACGCCCTGGTGCTGCCCACCCTGTCGCTGGCCGCCGTGCAGACCGCCATCCTGGCGCGGCTGACCCGCGCGGCGGTGCTGGAGCATGTCAGCGCCGACTTCGTGCGCACCGCCCGCGACAAGGGGCTAGGCCGCCACCAGGTGTTGTGGGGCCATGTGCTGCGCAACGCCATGGGGCCGATCCTGACCCTGCTGGGGTTGCAGTTCGCCAACCTGCTGGCCGGGGCCATCGTGGTGGAAAACGTGTTTTACCTGCCGGGGCTGGGCCGCCTGCTGTTCCAGGCGATTGCCAACCGCGACCTGCTGGTGGTGCAAAACGGCGTGCTGCTGCTGGTCACGCTGGTGATCGTGGTGAACTTCGCCATCGACGTGCTGCACGCCTGGCTCGACCCGCGCATCCGCGTGCCGGAGCGCAGCGCATGAACCGCCGCCTGCTGCTCGGACTGGTGCTGACCGGCACGCTGGTGCTGGCCGCCCTGCTCTCCTGGGTCTGGACGCCGTATGCCTTCGACGCCATGGCCATCGACAGCCGCCTGCAAGCCCCCAACGTCCGGCACTGGCTGGGCACCGATGCCTATGGCCGCGACGTGGCCAGCCAGTTGCTGGTGGGTGCCCGCAGCTCGTTGGCCGTGGGCGTGGCCGCCGTGGGGCTGGGGCTGCTGCTGGGCGGCAGCCTGGGCCTGCTGGCCGCTGCCCGCCGGGGCTGGGTCGACCAGCTCACCATGCGGCTGGCGGACTTCACCCTGGCGTTTCCCGCGCTGCTCACCGCCATCCTGCTCACTGCGGTGCGCGGGCCGGGCATGGGCAATGCGGTGCTGGCGATTGCTGTGCTGAACGTGCCCGTGTTTGCCTGGCTGGCCCGCGCCAGCGCCGCCGGTATCTGGGCGCAGAACTACGTGCTGGCCGCCCGCGCCTGCGGCAAGAACCGCTGGCGCATCACCTGGGAACACATCCTGCCCAACATCGCGGGCGTCCTCATCGCCCAGGCCAGCAGCCAGTTCGCCCTGGCGCTGCTGGCCGAGGCCGCGCTGTCCTACCTCGGCCTGGGCGTGCAGGCGCCCCAGCCGTCCTGGGGGCGGATGTTGAGCGAGGCGCAAAGCCTGCTCTACCAGGCGCCGCTGCTGGCCGTTTTTCCCGGCGTGGCCATCGCCCTGGCCGTGCTGGGGCTGAACCTGCTGGGCGAAGGGCTGCGCGACCGGTTCGACCCGCCGACGCAGGCCAGATCGGCATGGTGAACATGGCGCTGCTGGACGTTGCCCGCCTGAACCTGCTGCTGCCCGCCCCGGACGGGCGACGGCTGCACGCGCTGCGCGACATCGGCTTTCGATTGCAGCGCGGCAGCTGCCTGGGCGTGGTGGGCGAATCGGGCAGCGGCAAAAGCCTGCTGGCCCTGAGCCTGCTGGGCCTGGCCCCCGGTGGCAGCCTGGTCAGCGGCCATCTGCGCCTGGACGGGCAGGACATCCTGGGCCAGAGCGAAGCTGCCTGGCAGCGCCTGCGCGGCAACCGCATCGCCATGGTGTTCCAGGACCCCGGCAGCGCCCTGAACCCCGTCCACCCCGTCGGCACCCAGGTGGCCGAGCCGCTGCGCCGCCACCAGGGCCTGAGCCGCCGCGCCGCGCTGGCGCAGGCCGCCGATCTGCTGGCCCAGGTCGGCATCGGCCCCCAGCGCCTGCATGACTACCCGCACCAGTTTTCCGGCGGACAGCGCCAGCGCATCACCATCGCCATGGCGCTGGCCTGTGCGCCCGATGTGCTGATTGCCGACGAACCAACCACCGCGCTGGACACCACCGTACAGCAGCACATCCTCGACCTGCTGCACCGCTTGGTGCAGGAGCGGGACATGGCCCTGCTGCTCATCAGCCACGACCTGGGCGTGATCGCACAGAACGCCGACGACATCCTGGTCATGTACGGTGGCCAGATCGTCGAAAGCGGCCCCACCGCCGCCCTGTTCCGGCACATGGCCCACCCCTACAGCCGGGCGCTGCTGGCCGCCCGCCCGCGCCTGGGGGCGCCGCGCCAGCCCAGCGGCAGGCCGTATCCGTTGATGACCATCCCCGGCCAGGTGCCCGCCCTGGCGGCATGGGGCAATGGTTGCCCGTTTGCCAACCGTTGCAGCTTTGCCCAGGCCGAATGCCAGGCGCAAACACCGCCGCGCATCGCCATTCCCAACCTGACCGCCACCCCGCCGCACAGCAGCCTGCAAGCCCACCATGTCTGGTGCCTGCGCCCCGAGGCGCTGCAGGCGGGCAACACACAGCGCTGGCAGGAGTAAGTTTTAACCTCATGGACGCCGCCGCCCTGCCCCCGCCGTTGCTGCAAGTGCGCCAGTTGTGCCACAGCTACGCCGCCCCCCGGCCCGGTCTGTTCACCGGGTCAGCGCCGCACCCGGTGCTGCGCAACATTGATTTCACTTTGCAGGCCGGGCGCTGCCTGGGGCTGGTCGGGGCTTCGGGCAGCGGCAAATCCACCCTGGCGCGGCTGGTGCTGGCGCTGGACACCCCGACCAGCGGCCAGGTGCTGCTGGATGGCGAAGACCTGCACCGCCTGCCCGCCGCCGCCTTGCGCCAGGCCCGCCAGCACATGGCCATGGTGTTCCAGGACCCGGCCACCGCGCTCAACCCGCGCCGCAGCGTCGGCTGGAGCGTGGCCGAACCCCTGACCGTGCTGGAACCGCCCCTGCCCCCCGCCGAAATCCGGCAGCGCGTGGCCCAGGCGCTGGAAGACGTCGGCCTGCACGCCCGGGATGCCCAGCGTTTCCCGCACAGCTTCTCCGGCGGGCAGCGCCAGCGCATTGCCCTGGCCCGCGCCATCGTCACCCGCCCGCGCCTGCTGGTGCTGGACGAGCCGGTCAGCGCCCTGGACGTCTCCGTCCAGGCACAGGTCCTCAACCTGCTGCTGGAACTGCAACAGCGGCTGGGCCTGGGCTACCTGCTGATCAGCCACGACCTGGCCGTCATCGACCACCTGTGCAACCAGGTACTGGTGCTGCACCAGGCAGAAGTGGTAGAAAGCGGCACCCCGCAGCAACTGTTGCATGCGGCCCGCCACCCGGTCACCCAGGCGCTGCTGCGCAGCGTTCCCACCATGACCCCGGGCGCTGCCCGTCTGCGTTACGCTATGAATAAAAAAGCTCCTTCCGCTGACAAATAAACGATTTCACTGATAAAAGCATCTGGAATCATTTATTTATGAGCGGAAACAGCTCTTGTTTCAGGAGACACCCCATGCCCACCCGCCGCCACCTGCTTGCCCATGCCGCCGCCACCATGCTGCCGGCGCTGCTGCCCTTGTCCAGCCTGGCACAAGGCTCCGCCAGAAAAAACAGCCTGACCCTGGGCATGGCGCTGGAGCCGCCGGTGCTTGACCCCACCGCCAGCGCTGCCGCTGCGATCGGTGAAATCGTCCACTACAACCTGTTCGAGACGCTGGTCAAGATCACCCCCCAGGGCACCATCGCCCCGCTGCTGGCCCTGCGCTGGGACGTTGCCCCGGACTGGAAAACCATCACCTTTCACCTGCGCCAGGATGCGCAATTTCACAACGGCGTGCCGCTGACCGCCGACAGCGTGAAGTTCAGCTTCGACCGCGCCGCCAGCAGCGCCAGCACGAACAAGGATAAGGCGCTGTTCGCCCAGCTCACCGTCAGCACCCCCGACCGCTATACCGTGGTCGTGGCCAGCGCCCACAGCAACCCCGACCTGCTCTTTGCCCTGGGCCAGGCCACCGCCATCATCGTGGAACCCGGCAGCGCCGCCACCAACGCCAGCGCCCCCGTCGGCACCGGCCCCTACCGCGTGCAGCAATGGCAAAAGGGCAGCCGCCTGACCCTGCTGGCCTGGCCGCAATGGCGCGAAGCCGGGCGCATCGCCCTGCAGCGCGTCACCTTCCGCTTCATCCCCGATGCTGCCGCCCAGGCCACCGCCTTGCTCGCCGGCGACGTGGACGTCTTCCCGCGCATCGGCGCCCGCAGTGTGGAGCAGTTCCAGAACGACCCGCGCTTCCAGGTCATCGTCAGCGGCTCGCGGGCCAAGACCATCGTCAGCGTCAACAACGCCCGCCCCCCGTTGAACGACGTGCGCGTGCGCCGCGCCCTGGCCGCTGCCATCGACCGCCAGGCCGTCATCACCGGCGCTGCCGACGGCTTCGGCGTGCCCATCGGCAGCCACTACACCCCCGGGGCCCCCGGCTACATCGACACCACCGGCATCAACCCGTTCGATCCGGAAAAGGCCCGCCAGCTTCTGAAGGAAGCCGGCGTGGCCCAGCCGCTCAAACTGCAAATGACGCTGCCACCCACCCCCTATGCCCGCCAGGGCGGGGAAATCATCGCCGCCCAACTGGCGCAAGTGGGCGTGCAGGTGCAGCTCGTCAACGTGGAATGGGCACAGTGGCTCAGCCAAACCTACGGCGCCAAGCAATACGACCTGACCCTCATCAGCCACGTCGAACCGCTCGACCTGGGCAACTACGCCAAGGCCGATTACTACTGGAACTACCGCTCCAGCGCCTTCGACCAGCTCTACCAGCGCATCCAGACCAGCACCGACCCCGAAGAACGCAACCAGCACCTGGCCGCCGCCCAGCGCCTGCTGGCCCAGGACTGCGTCAACCTCTTCCTGTACCAGCCCCAGTGGGTCACCATCGCCAAAACCGGCCTGCGCGGCCTGTGGAACGACATGCCGATTGCTGTCAACGACCTCAGCGGCCTCGCGTGGGGGTGAGATTCCACTTCCCCGTCACACCCGCCTCACCCCGTCAAGCGCCCCACACCCCCACCGGCAGGCTGCCGAAGTGCTCCTGGCCGTCAAGCGCCCCACACCCCCACCGGCAGGCTGCCGAAGTGCTCCTGGCGCTGCCAGATTTTCTCGTCCCACGATGTGCCGGGGTTGCGGTTGAAGATGATCAGGTGCGCCTCGTCCGCCCCCACCTGCCGCGTGTAGTCCGCCGTTTGCTCCAGCCCCACGGCCAGCACGGCATCCAGTGCGCCGCGCTGGATTTTCAGTTCGATGACGATGCGTTGCAGCGGTCCGTACATGCCTTGCTGCGGGTCGGTGGGCCATTCGATGAACAGGTCGGTGCGTTTACGCCCCAGCCCGTATTCCCGGTTGATGCGCCCGCCGCCATTGATGATGCGTTGCAAAAAGGCCTGCATGATGAGCTGCGGGGCCGCTTCCTTGTAGCTGAAGCCTTCGCTCCAGATGTCGCTGTGTTCCCGGAAAAATTGCTGGAAGGCCGTGAGCAACCTGGGCATGTCCAGCCGATGCTCGGGCGTAACGTACCAGCTTTGCTCCTGGTTGGCGATGCGCGTCTGCGCCACCCAGGTCAATTCACGCGGGATGACTTCGCGGTAAATACGGTTGCTGATGCGCACCGAAGGGCGTGTGACGATCAGGCCCAGATCGGCCACGTATTGCTGATCGTCGAGTTTGGTTTGATTGGGGTTCAGCTCATCGTCGCTGCCGATGAGGAGGTTCAAAACGCTATGCACACGCGGTTCGCGCAGTCTGTCGTTCAACTGGTCAAGGTGCGGCGTGGCGCGGGAATAGATCAACCGATCGCGGGCTTGTTGGTAGTCGGCCAGGCTGATCGAGCGGCTGCGGTCGCGGGCGGCTTTGTTTTTCCCGATCACTTCATGGCCCAGGGCATTGACCAGCCAGGGCTGGCCCTCGGTATCGAGCCACAGCGCCGGGAAGATGGCCTCATCAAAGACCTGGCCCGTCGCTTCGGTGCTGTTGCCACAGCGCCTGAATTTCTTGTTGGGTGAAGTTGGGCAGCCGCAAACTTGCTGTCTTGATATTAAAAACACTGCTGCCTGCCATAACAGCTGTGTCGCCGTGGTACATCCGGTAATCCCGAATATCACGCTGCCCACATAAAACAATCGACTGCGGAAAAGCATGAGGGCGCTGTTCGTACCGGGAGCGAATTTGGCACAGTAGAGAAATCAGCGAATCGCCCACCAACGTATCGACCCCATCGAGCAGCAGCACAACAGGTTTGGCGCAGTGCCGTGTCCAAGACGAAAGCAAATCTGCAAACTGGCCCAATGCCGAAACATCAGCGCCGGTGTTCTCATACCAATGCAGTAGCTCTGCGCCGGGGCAAGCATCATCTATCGCTTGCGCAACGACTTTGCACACTAAAGGAAGGTCTTGATCGACATCCCCCCGCGTCGCCTGCGCCCCTTCGATGTTGGCGTAGGCGCAGGCATAGCGCCCCCCGGCATTCAGCGCCTTCATCATGGCCAGCAGCGTGGTGGTCTTGCCCGTCTGGCGCGGGGCGTGCAGGACGAAATAACGCTGGGTGTCGATCAGGTGCCGCACCTCGTCCCAGTCCAGGCGCTGGAGCGGGTCAAGCTGATAGTGCAAGTCCGGTTTGGTCGGGCCAGCGGTATTGAAGAAGCGCTCCATAGCGGGCATTGTAGGAGTGCCGTTCTGCGGGCAGGTTTTCTGGTTATCAGAATCAATATTCATAGCTTTTATCGCTTATGAATAAACAATTTCAAGGTTAAAAAATATTGAAATCCTTATTACATCAGCGGTAAAAGCTTCTTTTTTTGAAAATGACTGCTGCTTCCGGTTTGCGCCGCCCATAAAAAAACCAGCCCCGAAGGGCTGGTTTTGATACTTTGCTTATCCAAGCCGGGGCAAGCCCCGCATCAGATTAGAAAGCGTGGCGGATGCCCAGTTGCAGGCCGTGTTGAGCGCCGCTGTTCGACAGACCAGCACCAGCCATGGCACCGTTCAGACCCAGGCCCATATTGACCTTCTGACCACCAATAGTCTTGTTGCTGTTTTTCAGGTAGGCGTAGGTACCGTACAGAGCAGTGCGCTTGGACAGGTTGTGCACATAGCCCAAGGACAGTTGGTTAGCCTTCAAAGTGGGGAAATTCACACCCGTAACATCTTCCGAAGCACGGTAGTGGTTGTACGAAGCACGCACTTCACCAGCAGTGCCCACGGGAGCGGTTACGCCCAAGCCGAGGGTCTTCAATTTGACGCTATCGTTGCCGGCATTCAGACCAGTTTCTTTAAATTTGCTTTGCTTGTAGAAGCCCATCAACTTGGCTACGCCAAAGTTGTAAGCACCACCCAATTGCCAAGTAGTCAGGTTTTCATCCCATTGTGTATTGTTAGCAGTGTCGCCATTCAAGCGATCAAAACCAAGACCCAGGCTCAGAGGACCGTTGTCATAGGTAGCACCGATGCCGATATAACGCTTGTCGCTGGCTTTTTGTTGTTCACCAAAACCGTATTCAAAACCAAATTTGAAACCGTTGTAGTTGTTCGAGGTGTAAGAAATGGCGTTTTCAGCACGAGGTGCATAACCTGTCTGAGTACTATTCCAAGCCAGCGAACCACCAGCGCCGGTATCACCGAAAGCATCGTAGCGGCTCACAGCCAGGTAAGAAGATGTCAGCATGCGACCGAAGCGCACTTCACCAAAAGCGCCTTGCAGACCCACGGTCGAGGTACGACGGAACTGCAGACCGGTGTCAGCAGCGCCACCTTGACCCAAGTAACCAGTACCATCATCAACGTTAAAACCAGCTTCCAGGTTGAAAGTAGCTTTCAGGCCGTTGCCCAGGTCTTCCACACCGCGGAAGCCCAGACGGCTGTTCACGTTACCGCCGGTTTTGGTCAGGCCGTACACGGAATCATCACCCTTGAAGTAGGACACACCGGTATCCAGCACGCCGTACAGGGTTACAGAAGATTGGGCCATAGCAGCGCCGGAAGCAGCCAGCACGGCCAGGGCGATCAGGGATTTTTTCATTGCAATTACTCCAAGGTTTGACAGAGGGCGCAGTGTTTACCGCCAAAAAAGACGGCCTTTCGGCCGCGCCAACCTCCTTTTCGGGAAGTTGGAGCTATTGCACCAGAGAACCCCCGCCGTCGTAAAGAAAACGACCCCCGCAGGGGTCAAAAAGGGTGTTTTGTGTTGCACTACCGCAACAGACCGCCATAAACCGGTTTACCTGGGCGACTTACCCTTACGCGGCTTCTTGCGGATAGGCCTGAATAGCCGCCGCCAGGGCGGCAATGCCCTGGGCAATTTGTGCCGGCGGCACCGTCACATACGACAGGCGCAGGCAGTTGTGCTGCGGATTGTCCGGGAAGAAAGGGGCACCAGGCACAAAGGCCATGCCGCGCTCCACGGCCAGAGGCAGGAGCTTTTGCGCATCCATGCCTTCGGGCAATTGCACCCACAGGAACATGCCGCCGACAGGACGCGTCCAGCGAACCTCCAGCCCGGCCATTTCCTTGTCCAGTGCGGCCAGCATGGCATCGCGCTGGTCTTTGTAGAGCGTGCGGATGGTGGGGATGTGCTGGTGCAAAAAGCCGTCTTTCATGACCTCGGCAACCACACGCTGGTTGAAGCTGGGGGTGTGCAGATCGGCCGCCTGCTTGGCCTGTACCAGCTTGCCGTAAACCGATTTGGGCGCGATCAAAAAGCCCAGGCGCAAACCGGGGGCCAGCACTTTGGAGAACGAGCCCATGTAGAGCACGCCCTCGGGATTGCGAGCCGCCAGGGGCAAGGGCGACTCGCCTTCAAAGCGCAGGTCGCCATAAGGGTTGTCTTCGATGAGGGGGATATTCAATTCCCGCGCTTTGTCGACCAGCGCCTGACGGCGTTGCTCGCTCATGGTTCGCCCCGTAGGGTTTTGGAAGTTGGGCAGCACGTAGGCAAAGCGGGCCTTGTCCGCACCGGTGCCAACTTTGGCGGCGAAGTCTTCGACCAGCATCCCCTCGTCGTCGCTATCGACACCGACGGCCACCGGCTCCATGGGCGTGAAGGCCTGCAGGGCGCCCAGGTAGGTGGGGCGCTCGACCAGCAAGCGGCTGTCTTTGTCCAAAAAGATTTTGCCGATCAGGTCCAGCGCCTGCTGGGAGCCGCTGACGATCAGTACCTGCTCCGGATCGACATCCCAGGGCAGAAAATCAGCCACGGCCTGGCGCAAGGCAGGCAGGCCTTCAGTGGTGGAGTACTGCAGGGCGGCACTGCCGTCACGCTGCAGCACAGTGTGGCAAGCAGCTTCAAAAGCGCTGATCGGAAAGGTTTTGGCGGAAGGCAAACCGCCTGCCATGCTGATGATGCCGGGGCGGTCGGTAAGCTTGAGGATCTCGCGGATGGCCGACGAGTTCATCTTGGCAGTACGTCCTGCCAGCGTCCATTGGGTCATGATGGTTCTCTCAGAGAAAAAGCCGGGGATCACCCGGACAAAAAATTTTCAACAGGGGACAGCCGCTGATGGCAAGGCTGGCCTGCTCCGAAAAGCGGCCATTGTGGGCATATCTGCCCTTGATGCCTATGGCACAAACCCAGGGGTGTGTTTCAGACCTTGAGCATCCACAACGCCGTAGCCACCAGCAGTGCGGCCATGCAGCGATTGAACCATAGCAGACGCGCCCCCTGGGCCAACCAATGGCGCAGGGCTGCCCCGACGCAGGCGTAGGCGAGATTGCTGCCAAAGGCAAAAACCACCATCACCGGCACGACGATGCCCAGGCGCTGCAGCGCATTGGGCTGCCCCACGACCCACCCGGCGATGATGGACAACGCCAAAAACCATGCCTTGATGTTCACAAACTGCAGCAGCACGCCCTGCCCAAAACCGACATGCAGCAACTCCCTTCGGGCCTGCGTCAGTTGGCGGCTGCCGGCCAGACGCCAGGCCAGCCACAGCAGGTAGCCGCAGCCCAGCAGTTGAATGGCCCAGCGCAACACGGGAATTTGCGCCACCAGTGCCCCCGCGCCAGCCGCGCACAACAGCAAAAGCAAGCACCACCCCACCGGCACGGCCAGCACAAAGCGCAGGCTGCGGCGCAGCCCGGCATTGGCCGCCATGGCCGTGGCCAAGGTGGTATTGGGCCCGGGGGTAAAACTCATAGCCGTGGCCAGGAGCAACAGGGCGGTAAATTCAGTCCAAAGCATGGGCAAGAATAATGCCCTGTTTCTTTAAGGAAAGTGAGCTTGTGATGCGTGATGCAGACAACCTGGGCACCGTCATGCCCGCCAGCGGCTATGCCGGCGACATCCCCCCTGCCCTGGCCTGGCACTGGGTGCAAACCGGCCAGGCCGTGCTGATCGATGTACGCACCGATGCCGAGCGTGCCTGGGTCGGACAGGTGCCCGGCGCCGTGCCGGTGGCCTGGAAGCAATGGCCGCAAATGCAGATGAATGCAGATTTCGACGCACAATTGCAAGCAGCGGTGCCGGCAGGCGGCAAGGTCGTGCTGCTGTGCCGCAGCGGTGTGCGTTCAGTTGCCGCTGCGCAGCAGGCCACGCAGTTGGGACTGCAGGCGTTCAGCATCCTGGAAGGGTTCGAGGGCGATCTGGACGCCAACGGTCAGCGCGGGCACGTCAATGGCTGGCGCTACCGTGGACTGCCGTGGCACCAATGACGCAGCCCCGCAAGGGGACTGGCGTCCGCCCTGCGGGGCTGGTGCAAAAAGAGGTGAAAGTGAAGCCGCAATCAGCCGCCGCACGCGCCGCCGGAGCAGCAGCCGCCGTTGGCGTGCGGGTCTTCGGCGGCGCCTTCCGTCCTGGTAATCACGACGCGCCACAGATCGGGGCCTGCCTGGTCATACGCCCATTGCACCTGGCCAGGGGTACGTGATTCGAGCTGAAAGCGCAGGGGAACGGGGTCATGGTCGTTCACGATGGTGATGGATTCACCCGAGGCCAGGGCATCAAACTGGCCAAAAATCTGGGCATGGCGCAGACGCGGTTCAATGGTGCGGACATCGATCACAGTGCTCATGGAAAAGCCTTTCAAAAAGAGCGGTCAGGGGACGAATATGGTGAAGGTGTTGTTGGCAGGGCTGTCTTAGCCGTCCTTGCCGTCCAGGCGCGAACGGAGCAGCCACGGGGTGTAAATCACCAGGTAAATTCCAAAAGCCAGAGCCCAGAAGGTGGCGGAAATTTCCAGGGCGCGAGGGTAGAGCTGGGGCGCAATCACCGGCAGCACAACCCGTACGACGGTGGCCAACAACACCAGCGCGTAGGCGATGGTTTCACCGCGCGTGGCCTGCAGGGGACGGCCCGTATGGCCCCGGGCGGTACGGGTGACCATGCCGATGATCAAGCCGCCAATCACCCCGACCGTCAGGGCATGAACGGCAAAAGTCTGGCCCAGCCAACCCAGTTGGGCGCCAGCCAGCATGGCAAAACCGATCGGCATCCAGGCATACGAGAGGTGCAGCACCCACAAGATCGGGCGCTTGAGCGTGACCCAGGGGCTCCAGAGGTACAGGCGAATGGCGTGCAGGAGGGCTGCAATCGCACAGGCCGCCACAACCAGCAAAGTCGGTGCCGAACACACCCACAGCAGCAACGCGATAGCGGTAACGGCCAGCAAACTCAGCTCGAAGCGGCGTGACGTGTTGATCACCAACCCAGGAGTGACGTTGCGCGTGAACATGGGCACAACGCGCCCGGTCATGACCGAGACGACCATCACAATCAGCGCCAGTTCGGCATACAGGGGATGCAGCGGATCCAGCGCGATGACCTGCAGCTGAATGAGGTGAAAGCACAGATTGGCCACACTCATCAGCAACAACAGGGAAATGAGCGGGATGTTGCGCTTGTTGCCCGCCTGCAACAGCACCCGCAGCAGGACGATGGCCACTGCGGGCAGGAACAGCATGTCGATCACTGCAAACACGGCATACGGAGCGCACAGCGCAGCCACCCGCGCGGCCAGCCACAACAGGGCCAGAACGGCCAGCAAAGGTCCACGGGCAGTGTCAAGCCCCGTCCAGGCCCGTACCGCCGTGAGCAGGAAACCTGCAACCACGCCAGCCGCAAAACCGAACAGCATTTCATGCCCATGCCACAGCAGGGCGGACATGGGCAATTGCAAAGGCATATAGCCCAGGAATGCGGCCACCCACACCGGCACGGACAGGCAGGCCAGCAGGGCAGTGAGCAGGTAAAACGGGCGAAAACCCAGGCGCAGCAGCGGCCAGCCCACCAGGGCCGGGGGTGCTTGCGGGGGACGGGGCGAGAGGTTCGGCGAAGGCTGTGACATAAGTGTCTGCCGACGGCAAAGCGGCGGGCAGGAACTGGGAATAATAAGATTTATTTTACATGAATCTTTTGATCTGCGTCTAACACCGGGAATGTTTCCCACACTGCGCATCCAGGTACAAAAAGTAACAAACAGGCAGGGAAATGAACCGCCATAAGATTTATATGAAATAAATGTTTGGCAACCGCACCCCTCTAACCCATTTGTTTCACCCTTCCCCCTCTGGAGCCATCTGTATGAACATCGACAAATTCAAACATCAGCACGTAGACATCCTGTCGCGCATCGACCAGTTGCGCACGCTCACCCACGCAGGTGTGGAAACCAATGCCCAGGCAATTGCCCAGGGCATCATCAATTTCAGCTCTCTCATCAAGCTGCACCTGGCGGTCGAGGACAAAGCGCTGTACCCCGCCCTGCAGCGCAGCGGCGATGCCGCGCTGGCCCGCCTGGGACAGCAGTTCCAGGAAGATATGGGGCCGATCGCCCAGGCATTCGACGGGTTCGCCCGCCGCTGGAACACTGCCGAGCGTCTGCGCAACGACCCCACCGGTTTTCGCAACGATGCCAACACCGTACTCAAGCGCGTGTACGAAAGAATGCAGCGTGAAAACCGCGATTTCTATCCGCGCATCGAAACCGCCCAGAACGCCGCCACCATGGCTGCCTGACGCCCCCCCGAGCGCCGCATTCCCGCAATCAAGAGTACGTTCCAAGGTCAAAGTACGGGATATCCATAAGCTCGGGTAGAATCAAAAACGATTCTCATTCGTTAAGAGCTTATTATGCAACGCAAATTTTGGTGGCTGCTGGCCGTATTGGGGTGTTGGGTAGGACTGGCGGGGCCGGTCGCCTGGGCGGAGGAATCGGCCTCGGCACAGTCCCGCCAACTGTGGCAATTGCTGGATTACGTAGCCGTTGATTACAGCGGTGCCGTCGAAGACGGGGCCATTGCCGACGAAGGCGAGTACGCCGAAATGCTCGACTTCACTGCCACCGCACAACGGCAGATCACCGCCTTGCCAGCACACGCCGAGCAGGCGGCGATTGCCGACACCATCGCGCAACTGCGCCAGGCCGTGGAAAACAAGGCGGATGCCGCCGAGGTGGCCGAACTGGCACACAGCGCCGCCGATGCCTTGGCCCGGGCCTACCCCTTCCCGATGGCCCCCGCCTTCGAGCCGAACCTGGCCCGGGGTGCCCAGCTGTACGCTGAACACTGTGCCAGTTGCCACGGTGCCAGCGGCGCAGCCGACGGCCCCGCCGCGCAAGGCCTGGAGCCAGCGCCGATTGCCTTCACCGATGCCGAGCGTGCCGATGCCCGCAGTCTGGCGGCGCTCTACCAGGTGATTACCCAGGGGGTCGAAGGCACCTCGATGGGCAGCTACAGCAGCCTGTCGGAAGAAGACCGCTGGGCGCTGGCATTTTTCTCCGGCACGTTGTCGTATGACGCGCAACTGACCGCACAGGGCCAGCAGCAGTGGCAGCAAGACGCGCAACTGCGCAGCCATTTTGCCGAGATGGGCGCCCTGACCACCGCCACCCCGGCCAGCCTGCAAAAAGCGCTGCCGCAGGCCGATGGCCGGGCCACCCTGGCCTACCTGCGCCAGCATCCGGAAACCATCAACGTGGGCAAACCCACAGGCACCGCCCTGTCGCGCCTGCGTCTGCAGGAGAGCCTGGCGGCCCTGCACAGCGGCGACAACGCCACGGCCATGCGCCTGGGCCTGTCGGCGTACCTGGATGGATTCGAGCCGCTGGAGCCTGCCGTGGCCGCCCGCGACAAGGCGCTGATGGTGGCAGTGGAAGCGGCCATGCTGCAGTACCGTGCTGCCATCACGAAAAACGACGTCCCCGGCGCGGAAGCTGCTGCCGGGCACCTGGAAGCGCAACTGCAAAAGGTCGATACCCTGCTGCAGGACGGCGCCAACGACACCACGGCCACCTTCCTGGGCGCCTTCACCATCCTGCTGCGCGAGGGCCTGGAGGCGATGCTCATCGTCATCGGCACCATCGCCCTGCTGCGCCGCGCCAAGCGCACCGATGCACTGGGCTATGTCCATGCCGGCTGGGTCAGCGCCCTGGTGGCCGGCGGGCTGACCTGGGTTGTCGCCACCTACATGGTGGAAGTCAGCGGCGCCAGCCGGGAGCTGACCGAAGGTATCGGCTCCATCCTGGCGGCGGTGATTCTGCTCAGTGTCGGCCTGTGGATGCACAGCAAGAGCAGCGCCAACCGCTGGCAGGAGTATCTGGACGGCAAACTCCAGCACGCACTGGGCAAAGGTTCGCTGTGGGGGCTGTTCATGCTGTCCTTCATCGCCGTGTACCGCGAGGTGTTTGAAACCGTGCTGTTCTACACCGCCCTGGCCGCCGATGGCCACTACAACGCCCTGGCGGGCGGCGGCCTGGTCGCCACTGCGGTGCTGGCCGTGATTGCCTGGGTGCTGCTGAAGACCAGCGCCCGGATGCCGATCGGCAAGTTCTTCAGCGCCACCTCCATCCTGGTCGGCGTCCTGGCCGTGGTGCTGATCGGCAAAGGCGCATCGGCCTTGCAGGAAGCCGGCTGGTTCTCCGCCACCCCGGTCAACGGCCCGCGCATGGAATGGCTGGGTACCTACCCGACGGTGGAAACCCTGACCGCCCAGGTCGTGATGCTGGTCATCGTGCTAGCCGGGTTTGGCTTCAACATCTTGAGCGCCCGCCGCACGGCAGCTGCCAAAGTCTAAAACCATAGCTGCTACCGCCTGATAGCTAATGATTTCAGGCATGAATGACTTTGGATTCCAGGAAACACCAGCGGAAGCTGCTATCCAAAGTCATTCAACAGCCCCCGATTGCTGCACTCAGACAGAGGGGGCTGCGGGCTTTTCGGCAACGGGTGGCACCGGCACTGGCACGGGGGGCGACTCCGCAGCCAGCCGCGTCACCAGCACCTGGTCGATGCGGTAGCTGTCCACGTCGATCACCTCGAACTTGTAGCCGCCCCAGTCCACGCTGTCGGTGCGCCGGGGCACGCGGCGCAGCATGACCATGAGGAAACCGGCCAGGGTGGCGTATTCCTCGTCATGCGGCAGTTCGTCCAGTTGCAGGGCATGCAGCACGTCGTCGATCGGCGTGATGCCGTCGATGAGCCAGGAGTTGGCATCGCGGCGCACGATCTGTTCCTCGTCGGCATCGGGGCTGACCAGATCGCCCATCACCGTACTCATCACGTCATTCAAGGTGACGACGCCCACCACCAGGCTGTATTCGTTCAGGATGACGGCGAAGTCCTCGCGCACCTGCTGGAACTGGTCCAGCACTTCGGCCAGGGTGAGCTTGTCCGGCACGATCAGCACGCGGCGGATCAGGCTGCCGTCCTTGAGCGACAGCGGCTGGTTGTTCAGCACGCGCTGGAACAAATCCTTGGCGTCCACGTAGCCGATCACATGGTCGATGTCGCCATCGCACACCGGGTAGGTGGAATACGGCTCCTCCGCAATGCGGGCGCGGATGATGTGGTCGGGGTCGTCGCGCAGAAAGTAGGCGATGCGGTCACGCTGCGTCATGGCCGAGGGCACGGTGCGCGAGTTCATATCCATCACGTTGGCAATCACCTGCTGCTCGCGCAGCGCCAGCACCCCGGCACGGGTGCCGTCCTCGGTAATCGCCAGAATGTCGTCGCTGGTGATGCGCTCATCACGCACGGCGGGCAGGCGCAGCAGCCGCACCACCGCATTGGCCAGCAGGTTGAACAGCCACACCAGGGGCTTCAGGACCACGATGCACCACAGCATGGGGCGCAGCAGGCGCACGGCCAGGGCCTCCGGCTCGGCCATGCTCACACGCTTGGGCAGCAGATCGGCAAACAAAATGAACAGCGCCGTCACCGTGACGAAGGAAAGCAGAAAACCCACCGTTTGCGCCTGGCGCTGCGGCAGCCACAGCGCCACCATGTCGGTCAGGTAAGGCGACAGCGCCCCTTCCCCCACCACACCGCCCAGAATGGCCACGGCATTCAGGCCGATCTGGGTCACGGTGAAATACTCCCCCGGCTGGCTTTGCACGTGCATCACCCCTTCTGCCCGCCCGTCGCCTTCCTCCAGCATCTGCCGCAGGCGCAGCCGCCGCGAAGCGGCCAAGGCAATTTCCGCCATCGAGAAAAACGCACTGGTGGCGATCAGAAAAGCAATGGTGATAAGGCTTTGTGTCAAAGTCATAAGAAAGTGGGGTGGCGCGGCGATGGCCCAATCTCACCGGAATACATGCCTCCTGCGCATGTGGGCGTGACTATTTTTTTGCGTCGCTGCCACACGACCAAAAACGAAAAAACCGCCCTGGCAGGGCGGTTTTCATCATATCCGTAGAAGCTTTCCATCCATAGCGGGTATGGCTGGACTGCTGCCACAGGCCATGGCTCAGGCGGTCAGCACTTTTTGCAGTTCGCCCGATTCGTACATCTCCATCATGATGTCCGAGCCGCCGACAAATTCGCCCTTGACGTAAAGCTGCGGGATGGTGGGCCACTGGCTGTAATCCTTGATGCCCTGGCGGATTTCAGCGTCGTCCAGCACGTTCACGGTGGCGATCTTGTCGGCCTCCACGCCGCAGGCTTTCAGGATCTGCACCGCACGGCCAGAAAAGCCGCACATCGGAAAACTGGCGCTGCCCTTCATGAACAGCAGGATGTCGTTGGATTTGACCAATTGGTCGATACGTTGTTGAACGTCGCTCATGCAGATAACTCCAGGGCTAAAAAGACGATGCGCTCCAAAGGCGCAGCAGCCCGGGATTATTTCACTGTCCGGGAGTACGTAGGCATTGCAGGGTTGCAAGCGGCAGCATCCTGCCACTGTCCGCCCGTGCAGCGCCACTGCCCGGCCAGGTCCTGGCGGCTGACCACGTCCTGAAAACCCGCCCCGCGCAGAATGGCCTGCACCGCCTCGGCCTGTTCCCAGCCGTGTTCCAGCAGCAGCCAGCCGCCCGTTGCCAGATGCGCGGGCGCCTGTGCGGCAATGGTGCGGATGTCGTCCAGCCCGTCCCGCCCGCTGGTCAGCGCCTGGCGCGGTTCGTGGCGCAGGGCGGGCATGTGAGGGTCGTCCTCGCGGATATAGGGCGGGTTGCTGACGATGAGGTCGAACACGCCCGGCACGTCCGCCAGCCAGGACGATTGAACGCATTGCACCGGCAGTTGCAGCCGCTGCGCATTGGCGCGGGCCACGGCCAGCGCATCGGCGCTGAAATCCACCGCCGTGACGGCGGCCTGCGGGCGCTGGCTTTGCAGCGCCAGGGCGATGGCCCCGCTGCCGGTGCCCAAGTCCACCACGCGGCACGGCGCGGCGGCTGGCAGCAGCTCCAGCGCCCATTCCACCAGAGTTTCGGTATCGGGCCGGGGGTCCAGCACGCGGGCATCCACCTGCAAGTGCAGGCCGAAAAATTCTTTGCACCCCGTCAGATACGCCACCGGCACGGCATCCAGGCGCCGGGCGTACAGCGCCTGGTATTGCGCCCACTGCGCGGCAGTCAGTGTGTCCTGGTCATGCGCCAACAGCCAGGCCCGGTCGTGGTGCGGTCGACCCAGCAGGTGCAGGAGCAGGATGTGGGCGTCGATGCGCTCCAGCCCCATCTGCCGGGCATGGCGCAGGGCATATGCCAGCGTGACCGGTTCAGCCATTGATCGCCAGTTCCTCCAGCAACTCTGCCTCCCGCGCGGCTTGCAGGGCGTTCAGCACTTCGTCCATGTCGCCTTCCATGATGGCCAGCAGTTTGTACAGGGTCAGGTTGATGCGGTGGTCGGTCAGCCGCCCCTGCGGGTAGTTGTAGGTGCGGATGCGGTCGCTGCGGTCGCCGCTGCCGATCAGGCCCTTGCGCAGGGCGGCTTCCTTGGCTTCGCGCTCCTTGCGCTCTTTTTCCTGGATGCGGGCCTGCAGCACCTGCAGCGCCTTGGCCTTGTTGCTGTGCTGGCTGCGTCCGTCCTGGCATTCGGCAACGATGCCGGTGGGCAGGTGGACGACGCGCACGGCGGAATCGGTCTTGTTGATGTG
>JAHRXD010000134.1 GCA_019104825.1 Comamonas sp. | reverse complement strand
CTGCGCAACAGCGGCTCGATCTCGGCAAATTTCTCTCGACTGATGTCGCTTGGGTACGGCTTTCTTTTCATCCAAGGATTGTCGGGGGCAAAAAGATCGTAAACACATTCTAAGAACGTGTTTACGATCTCCGCGCGGGTGTGCAGTCGCGGACTCGGGCGCTCTGCGGCGTTGCAAATCCTCACCATAGCACCGCTATGGCTGCGGCTTGCGCCTTGCAGCCCATCCCGATCCGCATCCTGCACCCCTTCGCGCCGAGATCGTAAACACGTTCTAAGCGGCGCCCCTCGTTTGCTGTTTTCCAATCGAGGCCAGCTCCAACGGCAGTATTCCCGCAGGGGTGCCGTTGGAGCTGGCCTTTGCTTTTGCCGGGTTCAATATTTCCAGGTGATGTCCAGGCGCACGTTGCGGCCCGGTTCGGCAAAGCCCCGGCCCGTGCTGTTGCCGGCGGCGTCCACGTAGTAGGCGTAGCTGCCCTGGTCGTAATAGAACTTGTTGAACAGGTTGCGCACGCCGAAGGTCACGCGCACGCGGTCGTTGCCGGTGGGTAGCCAGTTGACGTAGGCGTCATGCACGCCGAAGCCGGGCTTGTGCTTGGTGGCGGTGCGGCCTTCGGAGATCAGGTATTCGGTGGACGTCTTGGCTTCCATGAAGCGGGCGAACCACTCGAAGTCCAGATTCCACGCAGGCAGGCGGTAGCCCAGGTTCAGGTTCCAGCTGCGGCCGGTGGAGACGCCCAGGCCGTAGGCTTCGTCGCCCAGGTCATAGCCATTGAGCTTGGGGCTGGCGCTGGCCACGGCCAGGCCGCTGCGCCAGGTGCCGTTGTCCCAGGCGGCGCTCAGTTCGTAGCCGGAGGACTTCATCGTGCCCACGTTGTCCACCAGCCAGGTTGCACCCGTGGTGGTGGTGATGAAGTTGCGGATATGCTGGCGGAACACCGTGGCCTTGGCGCTCCAGGGCCCTTGGTTGTAGTTCACGCCCAGCTCGAAGTTGTCGGCTTTTTCCGGCCGGATGTCGGGGTTGTTGCGCCAGCGGGTGTTGTCCACATAGAAGGCTTCCTTCAGCCCCGCGCCACGCAGGGTGCGGCCTGCGGAGGCCCGCACGCTCAGGGCGTCGGTGGCCATCCAGGTCAGCGAGGCGTTGGGGCTCAGGCCATTGCTGGTGATGCGTTGCCCGTGGTTGTCGGTATAGCTGTACCAGTCGTAGCGCGTGCCTGCGCCCAGCAGGAACTGATCGCCCAGCGGGATGCTGGTTTCGGCGAACAGACCCTTGACGTCGCTTTTCTCGTGCCCGTTGCTGGTGGAGATGACCGGCGGACGGGCATTGACGGCGTCCATCTCGAAGCGGTGGATGTTCAGCCCGTAGCGCACCGTCGCGCCTGCCACGCGGCTGGCGGCCTTGAAGTTCAGGCGGCTGGAGGTGATTTCCTCGCCGAACGTATAGCCTGCCGGTTTGTTGAACTGCGGCTGCGCCGTCGTGGGGGTGCGCGTGACCTTCAGCGTGTCGGAGAACAGGCCCAGCTCCATCGCCGGCAGGTGGCCCGCGCCGTCGAAGTGGTAGGTGGCAGTGAGCGTGTCGCGCGTGGTTTTTTGCGGCATGAGCGAATTGCCCGGCTGAATCTGCCAGAAGTTGGGGCGCAGGTAGCGCGTGCCCTTGTCCTGCACGCTCTGGTAGCCCAGCGTCAGGCGGTGGCCGGGGGCGATGCGCCAGTTGAGCTTGCCCAACTGGCTGCTTTGTGTCGAGCCGCTGTAGGTTTGCCGGGTACCGTCGCCGGCCTTGTAATCGTCGTTCTTATCGCGGTTGGCGGAGAGCAGGAAGTCCACGCTCTCGCCCGCCAGGCCATACACCGTTGCGCCCCAGCGGTGCCCGTCGTTGGAGGCCACGCCGCCGCGCACGCTGGCACCGATGGTCTGGCCCTCGCGCAGAAGCTGGCGGCCATCCTTGGTGGTCATGCGGATGGAGCCGGCCAGCGCCCCCGGCCCGGCGCTGGCGGGGGTGGCGCCCCGGTCGATCTCCACGCTCTGGATCAATTCGGGGTCGATCAGCAAGCGGGACTGGTGGTGGAAGGCCCGGCCGCTTTGCGCTGCGCCGTCCAGCGTGGTGTTGAGCATCGAATCCTCGATGCCCCGGATGTAGAGCTTTTGTGCAATGGCCGCGCCGCCGCCGACCGAGACGGCAGACTCGTCACGCAGCATCTCGCCGAGGCTGCGGGCCGCGCGGGTCTGTACGTCATCGCTGGAGACGGCGGTGGTCACGTCGGAAATGAGCTTGCCGCGCACATCGACGGTTTGCAGGGTTTGCTCCTGCGCCAGGGCGAGGGATGCCGTAAAAAGGCCCGGCAGGGTCAGGAGCAGGGGATGGAGGCGGAGGTTTTTCACAGACATGATGGGGATGGACGGGGTCTTGGCCGAAATGGCGCATAAACTCGTTGCGATTGAGAACTGTTACCAAATAATCGCGTAGTATCCGCAGCCCTCCAACCCGCTTCTTTTGCGCTGACAAGGAATATGTTTGCTGCCACAAAAACTTTTGCCTCGATCGTGAACCGCCGGGCGGTTTCGTTATCGACCCCGGCCGAGGCACAGACGCAGACGGCCACGCTGCTCGACCGGCTGGGCGATGGCGGCGCGTTGAACGCATCGGAGCAGGCCGCCGGTGGCCGGGTATTGAACGGCACGCTGTCCCTGACCGAATTGCGCGACGGGTTCTTCCTGCACCGCACGGACGTGACCTATCTGTGCGGCATGACCAGCCGTTTTCCCCTGTCCGGCAACGGGGTCAAGATCGTGCTGAAACTGCAAGGCGGCGGCAGGCTGCGCATCGGCGGCCTGGCCCTGCCGCTGTCCGCCGGGCCGGGGGCGCGGGCGGCGCTGGTCACGCTGCGGGAATCGGCGCTGTACGAACACCGCTGCCGGGCATCCTCGCGGGAGCGGATGCTGGTCATCACGCTGATGCCGCACTGGCTGGAGCAGGCCGGCCTGGGGGATCTGAACGCCAGGCCGCACCTGTCCATGACGGCCTGGACGCCTTCGCCCCGGGCGGCCTATCTGGCCGAACAACTGCTGTCCGCCCCCGGGGCGCAGGACGGGCCGCTTCAGGGGCTGGTGCAGGAGCGCCTGGCGCTGGAGCTGGTCATCGAAGCCCTGGCGCAACTGGAACCGGCCCAGTGCGGCATGGCCGTTGCTGAAACGACCACCACCCTGCGGCCTGCCGAATACCAACGCGCCTGCCGCCTGCGTGACTGGCTGGACAGCGGCGCCGCCGATGCGCTCACCCTGGGTGCCATCGCGCAGCACATGGGCTGCAACGCCAGCACCTTGCAGAGCCAGTTCCGCCAGGCTTTCGGCAAGGCCATCTTCGACCACCTGCGCGAAAGCCGCTTGCGCCGGGCAGCCGATGCCATCACGGCCCAGGGCATCAGCATGGCCCAGGCGGCAGAGCTGGCGGGGTACCGCAGCCCAGGGAATTTTTCAACGGCGTTTCGGCGGGTTTATGGGTTTTCGCCTCGGGGGCTGGTGGGGAAGAAGGGGTGATTTAGAACGTAAACACGTTCTGAGAACGTGTTTACGATCTTTTCCTGATGCCCGCAAGGCAGCCAAAAGCCGCAATCTAGGCGCGTGCCGCAGGCCAGGCTGGTGGCCTGGTCAAGGTGCGCAACGACGAGTGCGGCTTTTGGCTGCCTTGCCCCAAG
>JAHRXD010000035.1 GCA_019104825.1 Comamonas sp. | reverse complement strand
CCCGGATGCGGTGCTGGTGAGCAACACCTCCTCGTTGTCGGTCACGCAGATCGCTGCGGGCCTACAGCGCCCCGCGCGTTTTGCCGGGCTGCACTTCTTCAATCCCGTGCCGCTCATGAAGGTTGTGGAAGTGATCGCCGGGCTGAAAACTGACCCCGCCCTGTGCGATGCCCTGGCCCAGGCCGTGCGTCAGTGGGGCCACCAGCCGGTGCAGGCGCAAGACACGCCCGGCTTTATCGTCAACCACGCGGGGCGCGGCTACAACACCGAGGCGCTGCGCATCGTCGGCGAAGGCATTGCCGACTTCGCCACCATCGACCGCATCCTGCGCGACCAGGCGGGCTTTCGCCTCGGCCCCTTCGAGCTGATGGACCTGACGGCGCTGGACGTCTCGCACCCTGTCATGGAAGCCATCTACCGCCAGTATTACGACGAGCCGCGCTACCGCCCCAGCGTCATCACCGCGCAGCGGTTGGCCGGCGGTGTGGTCGGCAAAAAGGCCGGGCAAGGCTTTTACCGCTACGACAACGGCCGCGCCCAGGTGCCGCCGGAGCCGCCCGTGCCGGACGTTGCCGTGCTGCCGCCGGTCTGGGTTTCGCCCCAGGCCACGCGCCGTGCCGCGCTGTGCGCCCTGCTGCACACGCTGGGCGCGGAGCTGGAAACGCAGGCCACGCCCTCTGCCCAGGCGCTGATCGTGGTCGCGCCCCTGGGCCTGGATGTGAGCGCTGCCGCCGTGGCCGAGCGCCTGGATGCCACGCGCACCGTGGGCATTGACCTGCTGATCGACGACTGCGCCACGCAGCGCCGCGTCCTGGCTACCAACCCGGCCACCCGAGCCGACATGCGGGCTGCCGCGCACGCCCTGTTTGCCCGGGACGGCAAGGCCGTCAGCGTCGTGCGCGACAGCGGCGGCTTCGTCACCCAGCGCGTGCTGGCCACCATCGTCAATATTGCCGCCGACATCTGCCAGCAGCGCATTTGTACCCCGCAGGATTTGGAAACCGCCGTCACTTTGGGCCTGGGCTATCCGCAAGGCCCGCTGGCCCTGGGCGAGTGCTGGGGTGCTGAGCGCGTGCTGCAGGTGCTCGACAACCTGCAAACCGTCTACGGTGACCCGCGCTACCGCCCCAGCCCTTGGCTACGTCGCCGGGCGCTGCTCGGCTTGAGCCTGATGCACGCGGAAGATTAAGCCACGGGCCGGCAAAATCCGGTGGATGGGGTGACTTGCCTCAAACTGGATTTATGCAATAAGGCCCATTCGACCAAATTTATGGCCGCTGCGCCGCGCGGAACTGCTGGGGCGGCACCGCCATCCAGTGCGTAAAAGCGCGGCCAAAGCTTTTTTCGCTGGCAAAGCCGCAGGCCTGGGCAATGCGCTTGAGCGGCATGTCGGTGCGCAGCAGCAGGGCGCAGGCTTTTTGCCGGCGCACCTCGTCTTTCAATTGTTGTAGCGAGGTGCCTGCCTGCTGCAGCTGCCGGTGCAGGCTGCGCGGGGCCAGGTGCAGCAGCTCGGCCAGGCTTTCGGCCGTATGCCCGCAATAGGCATGGGCGGCCAGCGCTTGGCGCACACGCTGCACCAGGTTGTGGCTGGGGCGGTAGGGTCGCACCTGAATGGGCAGCGCCCGTTGCAGCATGGCGGTCAGCGCCGCCTCATCGCGCACCAAAGGGATGGTCAGCCAATCGGCGGCGAAGGAAAAACTGGTCACCGGGGCGGCAAACACCACCGGGGCCTGGAACAGCACCTCATACACCGGCGCATGGGCCGGGGCAGAAAAGGGAAAACGCGCCTGCAGCAAAGGAATCGGGTGGTCCACCCACCAGCTGGCCAGCCCGTGCAGGTTGCGCAGCACCGACAGCAGGCAAAACTCCTGCATCGCTCCCAGGGGGCGCAGGGTGCGCAGCTCAATGCGGGCCTGGGGGCCATCGTGGTGCAGCTGCAGGGCGATGTCGTCGGTGAGCAGGTTGTGGTGGCGGCACCAGCGGGCCATGGCCAGCCCCAGGTTGGGGCTGGAGATGCTGGCACGCGCCAGCATGCCGTAGCTGCCCCAGGGCAGGCGGCGCGAGAACCAGCCCAGCGCCTCATCGTCCAGCTCGCGCATGGCGTGGGCGCAGAGCAGCTCCATTTGCAAGGCGGTAATGCGGGCGTGCTGGTGCTGCACGGCCTCTGGCGCAATTTGTGCCGTTGCCAGGGCGCTGGCGGGGGACAAGCCACGCTGTTGGTAGGCCTGCACCACGGCCTGCACAAAGGCCATTGGCGTGAGTGCCGGATGGGGCGCACCCAAGCCGGCCGGGACAACATGGGCCGCCGCAGTCGGCGGCAGTGGGGGCGAAGCAGACGGGTAAGGGACTTCCATAGGTGGCAATTATTGCAACCCTGCTGGCCCCATCTGAGCGGGGCTTACCCGTATTCTGAAAGTGATTCTGCGCCCCTGTCTGCCCGTGAGCCGCCACCCTCTGCTGGGTGCGTGCGCTGCCCCTTGGGGCCGAGAACAAAAAAATTCCGGAGATTTGCCATGACCAGCCCTGCCACCGCCTTGTCTGCCAGCCACGCTTTTGGGGCGACGGACACCCCGTTGATTGAAGCCACGATCGGTGACTTTTTTGCCGACATGGCCTGCCGCCAGGGCGAGCGCGAGGCCCTGGTCAGTCGCCACCAGGGGCTGCGCTATACCTATGCCGGTTTGCATCGGGCGGTGCGCCAACTGGCCAGCGCCTTGCTGCAATCGGGCCTGGAAAAGGGCGACCGGGTGGGCATCTGGTCGCACAACAACGCCGAATGGGTGCTGATGCAGCTGGCCACGGCGCAGGTGGGCATTATTTTGGTGAACATCAACCCGGCCTAC
>JAHRXD010000025.1 GCA_019104825.1 Comamonas sp. | reverse complement strand
AAAGCTCACGACAGTCCTTGCAAATCAGCGGAAAAAAAGGAAACGAAAAAAAGTGCAAACGTTTGCGCCAAAACTGCGGATTTTAGGCGTTTGCCCAGGGCTGCCAGCAACAGAGTCGCCACCCAACACCTAGAATGGCACGTTTACCGGCGTCGGGCCGGTTTTTCCATGCCGCCCGGACTGCCCCGCACCGCTTACTCACTTTAAAAAAACTGTCCTGCTATGTACAAACTCGTGCTCATCCGCCATGGCGAATCGACGTGGAACCTGGAAAACCGCTTCACCGGCTGGACCGACGTGGAACTGACCGCCACCGGGGTGGCCCAGGCCCAGGCGGCGGGCCAGTTGCTCAAGGCCGAAGGCTTTGAATTCGACGTGGCCTACACCAGCGTGCTGAAACGCGCCATCCACACCCTCTGGCACACGCTGGACGCCATGGATTGCACCTGGCTGCCCGTGGTCAAGGACTGGCGCCTGAACGAACGCCACTACGGCGGCCTGCAAGGGCTGAACAAGGCCGACATGGCCAAGCAGTACGGCGATGCGCAGGTGCTGGTCTGGCGCCGCAGCTACGACACCCCGCCCCCGGCCCTGGAGGCGGACGACCCGCGCGGCCAGCGTGGCGACCGCCGCTACGCCAAGCTGGCACCGGAGCAGATTCCGCTGACCGAGTGCCTCAAGGACACGGTGGAGCGCGTGGTGCCGTTCTGGCAGGAAGTACTGGCGCCCAGCATCCGCAGCGGCCAGCGCATCGTGCTGGCCGCGCACGGCAATTCCATCCGCGCTCTGGTCAAGTATCTGGACAACATCGCCGACGATGCCATCGTCGGTGTGAACATCCCCAACGGCATTCCGCTGGTCTACGAGCTGGACGCCGACCTCAAACCCATCCGCAGCTACTACCTGGGCGATGCCGAGGCCGCTGCCAAAGCCGCTGCGGCCGTGGCCGCACAAGGCAAAGCGTAAGAAGCGTAAGCAACCCTGCGGGCCGACGCTGCCTGGGCATGGCCTGGGCGCAGGCCCGTCGTCAAAGGAAGATTCATGGGGCAAAAGTTGAAAATCACCGGCTGGGTCTCGCTGGGCGTGCTCGCCGGGGCGCTGACCACCGTGTCGCTGCAAACCGTGGCACGCGGCGGCATTGCTCCGCTGCCGCTGGAGGAAATCCAGCAGTTGTCGGCCGTCTTCGGCATCATCAAGACCGACTACGTCGAGCCGGTGAACGACAAAAAGCTGATCACCGACGCCATCTCGGGCATGGTCTCCAGCCTGGACCCGCATTCGCAGTATTTCGACAAGAAGTCGTTCAAGGAATTTCGCGAGGGCACCAGCGGCAAGTTCGTCGGCGTGGGCATCGAGATCACGCAGGAGGACGGGCTGATCAAGATCGTCTCGCCCATCGAAGGCTCGCCCGCCGACCGCGCGGGGCTGAAGACCAACGACCTGATCACCAAGATCGACGATGCCGCGGTCAAGGGCCTGACCCTGAACGAAGCCGTCAAGCGCATGCGCGGCGAACCCAACACCAAGGTGACGCTGACCATCCTGCGCCGCGACGAGGCCCGCAATTTCCCCGTCACCATCACACGCGAGGAAATCAAGACCCAGTCGGTCAAGGCCAGGATGATCGAACCGGGCTACGGCTGGGTGCGCCTGAGCCAGTTCCAGGAACGCACGGTGGAAGACTTCGTGCGCAAAGTCTCCGACCTGTACCAGCAGGACCCGAAACTGAAGGGCCTGGTGCTGGACCTGCGCAACGACCCCGGCGGCCTGCTCGATGCCGCCGTGGCCATTTCCGCCGCCTTCCTGCCCCAGGGCGTGACCGTGGTCAGCACCAACGGCCAGCTCGAAGAAAGCAAATCCACCTTCAAGGCCGAGCCGCGCTCCTACGCCCGGGGCAGCAGCGACCCGCTGGCGGGCCTGCCCGCCGCGCTGAAGAAAGTGCCGCTGGTGGTGCTGGTCAACGAAGGTTCGGCCTCGGCCAGCGAAATCGTCGCCGGTGCCCTGCAGGACCACCAACGCGCCACGCTGATGGGCAGCCAGACCTTCGGCAAAGGCTCGGTGCAGACGGTGCGCCCGCTGGGGCCGGACACCGGCATGAAGCTGACCACCGCGCTGTACTACACGCCCAATGGCCGCTCCATCCAGGCCAAGGGCATCGTGCCGGACATCATGGTCGATGAGACCGCCGAGGGCGACGTCTACGCCGCCCTGCGGATGCGCGAGGCCGATCTGGACAAGCACCTCTCGGTCGACAAGGCGGACGAAAACGTGGCCGTCGCCGCCCGTGAAAAGGCCCGCGAGGAAGCCCGCAAGCGCCTGGAGGAAGACAGCAAGAAGCCGCCCGAGCAGCGCCGTCTGCCCGAGTTCGGCTCCGAGAAGGACTTCCAGTTGCAGCAGGCGCTCAACCAGCTCAAGGGCCAGCCCGTGCTGGTCAGCAAGACCCTGACCGAGCGCAAGCCCGAGAAAAAGGACGACGATGAAGAGGCCGGGGACGCCGAATAAGCACCGTCGCTATTTCCATAGCTACTCCCGCTGAATAAACAAGGGTTTCAGATGGTTTTCTATCTGAAGCCCTTTGTTCATCAGCGGAAAACACTATTGTTTTCATGAACGACAACCAACTCCTGCGCTACTCGCGCCACATCCTGCTCGACGAAATCGGCATCGAAGGGCAGGAACGCATCTGCACCGCCCACGCCCTCATCCTGGGCGCCGGCGGCCTGGGCGCCCCGGCAGCGCTGTACCTGGCGGCCAGCGGCGTGGGCCGCATCACCGTGATCGACGACGATGCGGTGGATCTGACCAACCTGCAGCGCCAGATCGCCCACACCACCGCCCGCGTCGGCCAGCCCAAGGTGGCCTCGCTGGCCCGGGCCGTGGCCGACCTCAATCCCGAAGTGCAGGTGAATGCCGTGCAGCAACGCGCCGACGCGGCCCTGCTCGACAGCCTGCTGCCCGGCGTGACCGTGGTGCTGGACTGCTGCGACAACTACCAGACGCGCCAGAGGGTGAACGCCGCCTGCGTGCGCCACCGCATCCCCCTGGTCAGCGGCGCGGCCATCCGCTGGGACGCGCAAATCAGCGTCTTCGACCCGCGCCAGGACGATGCCCCCTGCTACGCCTGCCTGTTCGACCCCGACGCCGATTTTCAGGAAGTGCAATGCGCCACCATGGGCGTGCTGGCCCCCCTGGTCGGCATCGTCGGCAGCGTGCAGGCGGCGGAAGCCCTGAAACTCATCGTCGGCACCGGCGACAGCCTGGCAGGCCGCCTGCTGCTGCTGGACGCCCGCAGCATGGACTGGAACCGGCTGCACACGGCCAGGAACCCGGAATGCAAGGTCTGCGGAGAGGGCGGTACCCCTTAACATCCTCGTGCGCTTGATGGGTGCTGATACGCCCCAATCGGCGGCATCTGCTGCTGTTTTTCCCAGGGCAAAACCGCAATAGTTCCTCTATCCACACCCCGGCGTGCCGTGGCGCACGCCGGGGTCCGCAATAGAGGCTCTGCATGACCACACCATCCCCGGAATCTGGTCGGACTTCTCCGACAAAAAAGCACACCATCCCCATCGCGGCGGAAACATCCCCGCCCCTGTTCGAGGCCCGCAAGAAAATCCAGCCTCGCTCCATCACCGGCCTGTTTGCCCGCTGGCGCTGGATCATGGTGTGGGCCACGCAGCTATTTTTCTACGGCGTGCCCTGGCTGCAATGGGGCGACCGGCAAAGCCTGCTGTTCGACCTGCAGGCCATGCGCTTCTACCTGTTCGGGCTGGTGCTGTACCCGCAGGACTTCATCTACCTGGCGGTGCTGCTCATCGTCTGCGCCCTGGCGCTGTTTTTGTTCACCACCGTGGCCGGGCGGCTGTGGTGCGGCTTTAGCTGCCCACAGACGGTTTACACCGAAATTTTCATGTGGCTGGAGCGCATCACCGAGGGCGACCGCAGCGCCCGCCTGCGCCTGGATCACAGCGGCTGGACGCTGGAAAAAATCCTCAAACGCAGCGCCAAGCACGGCAGTTGGCTGCTGCTGTCGCTGTGGACGGGGTTTACCTTTGTCGGCTACTTTGTGCCAATTCGCACTCTGGCGGTGGAAGTCATGGCGCTGCAAGGGCCCTGGCAGATCTTCTGGATTGGCTTTTACGGCCTGGCCACCTACGGC
>JAHRXD010000269.1 GCA_019104825.1 Comamonas sp. | reverse complement strand
TGCTACACCAGCGGCACCACGGGCAACCCCAAAGGGGCGCTGTACAGCCACCGCTCCAGCACCTTGCACGCCTATGCCGCAGCGCTGCCCGATTCGATGGGCCTGTCGGCACGCGATGCGGTGCTGCCGGTCGTGCCCATGTTTCACGTCAATGCCTGGGGCATTCCGTACACTGCGGCGCAAATCGGGGCCAAGCTGGTGCTGCCTGGCCCGGCGCTGGACGGCAAATCCCTGTATGAACTGATGGAGGCCGAAGGCGTCACCTTTGCTGCCGGCGTGCCCACCATCTGGCAAATGCTGCTGTCCCACGTGCAGCCGCAGCAGCTGCGCTTCAGCAGCTTGAAGCGCACCGTCATCGGTGGCGCGGCCTGCCCGCCGGCCATGATTGCCGTGTTTGAAGACGGCCTGGGCGTGCAGGTGCTGCACGCCTGGGGCATGACCGAAACCAGCCCCCTGGGTGCAGTCTGCACTTTCAAAAGCGGCCAGATGGCCTTGCCCAAGGAGGAGCAGCGCAAGATCAGCGCCAAGCAGGGCCGGGCGATTTACGGGGTGGAGATGAAAATCGTCGGCGGCGATGGCCGTGCCCAGCCCTGGGACGGCAAGACCTATGGCGATCTGCTGGTGCGCGGGCCGTGGATCTTGCAGCAGTACTACAAGGGCGAAAGCCCGCTGATCGTCGATGAGGCCGGCCTGGGCTGGCTGCCCACGGGCGATGTGGCCACCATCGATGCCGATGGCTTCATGCAGATTACCGACCGCAGCAAGGACGTGATCAAGTCCGGCGGCGAATGGATCAGCTCCATCGACATTGAAAACATCGCCATGGGCCACCCCGCCGTGGCCATGGCCGCCTGTGTCGGGATGCCGCACCCCAAATGGGACGAGCGCCCGATTGTGGTGGTGGCCACCAAGCCCGGGGCCAGCGTCTCGCGCGAGGCGCTGCTGGACTTTTACGCGGGCAAGCTGGCCAAGTGGCAAATCCCGGACGATGTGGTGTTTGTCGATGCGATTCCGCTGGGCGCCACCGGCAAGATGCTGAAAACCAGGCTGCGCGAGGTTCTGGTCGGGTACCAATTGCCCGATTTGCGCTAACCCCATACCCATCTCCATCCCCAGCCAGGGGCCAACGCCCCGGCGGCCAGCGCGATGGCCGCCGGGGCGTGCGTTTTTTGGTGTAATCGCTCTCATGTCTGCCCATGCTGCCCTGTCGCCATTGTCTGCCCCCTCCCGCCTGCCGGTGCTGTTTGTCGGGCATGGCAGCCCGCTCAATGCGCTGGAGAAAAATGCCTGGCACCTGACCTGGCGCGACATGGGCGAGGCGCTGCTGCAACGCTACTCGCGCCCGCAGTGCATTCTGTGCATCTCGGCCCACTGGCTCACGGGCGGGGGCTGGGCGCTTACCGGCGCGGCGCAGCCGGCCACGCTGCATGACTTTCACGGTTTCCCGCCCGAGCTGTACCAGTGCCGCTACCCGGCGCCCGGTGCGCCTGCATTGGCCCAGGCGCTGGCGGCGGCGCTGACCAGCCCGGCCACCGGCAAGCCGCTGAATGTCGATCCGCAACGCGGCCTGGACCACGGCGCCTGGGGCGTGCTGCTGCCCATGTTCCCGCAGGCCGACATTCCGGTGGTGCAGTTGAGCATGGACATCACCCGCCCGGCGGCAGAACACTGGGCGCTGGGCCGGCAACTGGCCGCGCTGCGCGAGCAGGGCGTGCTGGTGGTGGCCAGCGGCAATCTGGTACACAACCTTTCCACCCTGCGCCAGGGCACCGGCATCAACGCCACCTACCGCTGGGCGTTGCAGTTCGATGACCGCGTGGCCAATCTGATCCTGGCCGGGCAACTGGCATCGCTGGCCGAGTTCGAGCGCTGGGGCGACATCACCGAGGTCTGCCATCCCACGCACGAGCATTTCCTGCCCCTGCTGTATGCCGCTGCCGCCGCGCAGGACGGGGATGTGCCGCAATTTTTCAATGCCGGGTTTCAAATGGCGTCGATCGGCATGCGGTCGGTGCAGTGGAGCCCCGATTAGCGCAAGGCGCAGAAGGGGAAAGGGCGATGCGGGGAACGGGCTTGCTGGATTTCAGCTCCTGGTCGGCCATTGCCGGCACGGTCATCAGCCTGCTGGTGATGACCATGATGATGATGGGCGTGCGCCTGCTGTTCATGCAGATCGTGCAAAAGCGGCGCGAACGGGAAAACCGCCAGATCAACGAACGCCTGCGCACCCTGATCGCGGCGTACAAGGTGCTGGGTGGCTCGTTTACCGGCAACCTGACCGTCAGCCCCACGCACCTGCGCGAAGCGCGGGCGGTTCAGGCCGAGGGCCGGGATGCTGCGCCAGAGCCGGTGCCGCTGGATGAAGATGACGACACCCCCGCCGAGGGCGGCAGCTCCGAGCGCCAGCGTCGCACCCGGGACGCGGTGGAGGCCGTACTCTCCGACATCATCCTGTTGGGCACCGAGGAGCAGGTGCGCATGGCTGCCCAGGCTGCCCACGACATGGTGCAGGGCCGCCCCGTGCAGACGGCGCAGCTCGTTGTCTCCCTGCGCGAATACATCCGGCAGGCGCTGTATCTGGAAGCCATTCCCGCCGATGTCGTCGTGCCCAGCCAAGGCCCGCAGCGGCCCGGTGCCCAGGGCGGTTCCGGCAACCGCCGGGGCGGCGAAAGCACAGGCCGCAATGGCCGTGCGGGTGGCGGCGGCAGCGGCGGAGGGGGTGGTGGCATGGCGCTGGGCCTGGGTTTGAATGCCCGCAGCGGCGATGAGCGGGTCTGAGCGGTGCCTTGCATCTGCTGCCTTGGCCGGGCAACGGACACCATGAAAAGAGCATGAACAGGCTTTGAGCAGAAACCACCAGGGCATTGCAGGCGGTCAACGCCTGCAATGCCCTGGGCATGAGTGGTTGTAGTGCTTACTGTGCCGCAGCGCGTGCGGTGGCAGCCTTGGCCCGGGCTGCATCCAGTTGTTGTTGCAGGGCGGCGGCTTCGGCTTCGGCAGCCTGGGCGTCGGCTTCCGCCTGGGCCTTGGCGGCGGCGTTCGGGTCTTGCTTGTCGCCCTGGAAGGTGCCGGCCAGGGCATTGCCCGCCATCGTGCCGGCCACGGCGCCGACGGCAGCACCTGCCATCGTGCCCATCATGCCGGAGCCGCCGCTGGCAGCCGGGGCGGCTGCTGCGGGCGCTTGCGCGGCCGGGGTGGCCGCAGCAGGCCGTTGTGCGGCTGCGGGTGCAGCAGGGGTGGCGGGCCGGGCAGGCGCCTTGCTCACCGCAGCCGGCCTTTTCGCACCCAGGCGCTTGGCCTGGGCCTCGGAGGGGATGGCGAACGCCGCAATGGTGACCGCCAGAACAGAAGCCGCCGCACGCAGGGTAGTCGTTGTCATATACATCACTTTCTTTTCGGTTGTACAAGTTTCGGAACTTGCCTTGGAGGGCAGCATGGTGGGAGAGTTCCTGAAAAAAACAAACCGCCCGAAGGCGGTTGCAGTTCAAGGATGGCGGTGGCTTTAGCCCTGCATCACCTTGGCAATCGCCTGGCAGACGTAGCCCACGTTCTGGCGGTTGAGTGCAGCCACGCAGATGCGGCCAGTGTCGGTGCCGTAGACGCCGAATTCGCTGCGCAGGCGCAGCATCTGGTCTTTGTTCAGGCCGGAGTAGCTGAACATGCCGATCTGCTGGGTCATGAAGGACATGTCCTGCTGCACGCCGGCGGCTTTCAGGCCATCGACCAGCGCCTGGCGCATTTCCTTGATGCGCACGCGCATGGCGCCCAGTTCTTCTTCCCACTGCTGGCGCAGCGCCGGGGTGTTCAGCACCTTGGCGACCACTGCGCCGCCGTGGGTGGGCGGGTTGGAGTAGTTGGTGCGGATGGTGATTTTCAGTTGCGAGAGGACGCGGGCGGCTTCTTCCTTGTCCTGGCACAGCACGGACAGGGCGCCGACGCGCTCGCCGTACAGGCTGAAGCTCTTGGAGAACGAGGTGGAGACGAAGAAGGTCAGGCCGGCCGCGACGAATTTCTGGATGGCTGCGCCGTCTTCCTGAATGCCGTGGCCAAAGCCCTGGTAGGCCATGTCCAGGAAGGGGACGAGGGCCTTGGCCTTGACAGCGGCGACCACCTGGTCCCATTGCGCGGGGGTGATGTCGTAGCCGGTGGGGTTGTGGCAGCAGGCGTGCAGCACCACGATGGTGCCGGGGGCGGCGGCGTTCAGGCTGTCCAGCATGCCGTCGAAGTTCACGCCGCGCTTGGCCGCGTCGTAGTAGGCGTAGGTTTCGACGGTGAAGCCGGCGTTGGTGAACAGGGCGCGGTGGTTTTCCCAGCTCGGGTCGGAGATCAGCACCTTGGCGTCGGGATTGAGCTTTTTCAGGAAGTCGGCGCCGATTTTCAGGCCGCCGGTGCCGCCCAGGGCCTGCACGGTGGCGACGCGGCCGCTGGTCACGGGTTCGGCGTCGGCGCCGAACACCAGGGCTTTGACGGCGTTGTCGTAGGCGGCAATCCCGTCGATGGGCAGATAGCCGCGGGCTGTCGGGGTGTCCATGAGGGCTTTTTCAGCCGCTTGCACGCACTGCAGCAGGGGCAACTTGCCGTTGTCGTCGAAGTACACGCCCACGCCCAGATTGACTTTTTGCGGGTTGGTATCGGCAGCGTATTGTTCGTTCAGTCCCAGGATGGGGTCACGGGGAGCCATTGCGACAGCGGAAAACAGAGACATGGTTTTTTGTCCTTGAGGGTAGAAAGAAAGCGTGCTCTCCCTCTCGATGGCAGCCCGGACGGCGCCAGGGAAAGCCCTCCATTTTAAGTCCCGGCCGGGTGTTTTTGCCGGTAATGGCGTGAACTTGTCATGCGCGGGCCCATGCCCAATCCAGGGCGGCAGGGATGAGGCTATGCCATCTGACTGATGGTCTTGCGAAACCGCGCCAGCGACAGGGCGAACAGGGCGCTGCCGATGATGGCCAGCGCCAGAAAGGGCTGCCACACCACGTCCAGCCCGGCGCCCCGGTACAGGATGGCCTGGCCCAGCTCGACGAAGTGGGTGGTAGGGGCCAGCAGCATGATGTTCTGCACCAGTTGCGGCATGGATTCGCGCGGCGTCATGCCGCCTGAGAGCAGTTGCAGCGGTAGCAAGATCAGCACCATCAACAGCCCGAACTGTGGCATGGAGCGGGCGATGGTGGCCAGAAAGATGCCCATCGCCGTGGTGGCAAACAGGCACAGCGCGGCCCCGGCCATGAACAGGGGGATGCTGCCTTCGATGGGCACCTGCAACAGGCCGCGCACCACCAGGTTGAGCGACACGCCGGCGGCCAGCAGCACCACTGCGCCCATCAACCAGACCTTGGCCAGCATGATCTGCGTGGGCGTGACGGGCATGACCAGCAGATGCTCGATGGTGCCGTGTTCGCGTTCGCGGATCAGCGCTGCGCCGGTCAGGATGATGGAGAGCATGGTCACGTTGTTGATGATCTGCATCAGCGCCCCGAACCAGATCTTGTTCAGCCCCGGGTTGAAGCGGGCCCGCAGCTCCAGCGCCACGGGCAGGTCGGCGGCGGCGCGGTGGCGCTGGGTGAACTCGCGCACCTCGGCCAGGGCGATCTGCTGGATGTAGCCGCTGCCGCTGAACGCCTGGCTCATGCGCGTGGCGTCCACGTTCAGTTGCAGGGCGGTGTTCTTGCTTGCCAGCACGTCGCGCTGGAAGTTGGGCGGGATGGTCAGGGCGAAGGTGAAGCTGCCCGCGTCCATGCCCGCATCCACCTCGTGCCAGGACAGCAGTTGCGGCGGCATGAAGTGCGGTGGGTAGAACGCCGAGGCGATGCGACTGGACAGCGGCGAGTTGTCCTGATCGACGATGGCGATGGGCGCGTGGTGCAGCGTCTCGGGCATGGCCGAGGCGGCGGTGTAGACCGAGGCGGTGAAGGTGTAGACGATCAGGATCAGCATCACCGGGTCGCGCCACAGGCTCCACAGCTCCTTGATGCCCAGGCG
>JAHRXD010000261.1 GCA_019104825.1 Comamonas sp. | reverse complement strand
TTTCAGGGAAGTGGACGATGTATTTCGTCGTCGGGTTGCAGGGCCAGACGGTGGCATCGGTGGCACCCTGGGCCAGCGGTGCGCCCACGGTGTGCATGCAGGGCACGAAAGCGCCATCGGCCCCCAGCACATCCCACACTTTGCGGCCCATGCGCGTCATCAGCCGCATGTTCACGGCCACGTAGGCGCTGTCGCTTAGCTCCACACCGATTTGCGCAATGGGGCTGCCCAGTGGCCCCATCGAGAAGGGAATCACGTACAGGGTGCGCCCGCGCATACAACCGGCAAACAGCGGCTGCAAGGTGGAGCGCATGGCATCCGGGGCCATCCAGTTGTTGGTGGGGCCGGCATCCTCCTGGCGCTCGCTGCAGATAAAGGTGCGGTCTTCCACCCGCGCCACGTCGGAGGGGTCGGTGCGCGCCAGGTAGCTGTCCGGGCGCTTCAACGGGTTGAGGCGGGTAAACGTACCGGCATCGACCAGCTGCTGGCACAGCGCGTCGTACTCTTCTTGGCTGCCATCGCACCAGTGGATGTATTTGGGTTCGCACAAGGCCGCCATATCGGCCACCCAGGCAATGAGGCCGGTGTGTTGAACATACGACGGAACGTTTAAATCCAAAGGCATAGCGCCACTCTCCTGATTGTTGAATGTGGCTGCCATCCTAGAAACCCCAACCCAATACCGCTAGCGGGCTTTCCGCAATAAAAAAGCAGCTCTGGTGCAGAGCTGCTTGAACTTTTGCGTTGCAATCGCGGTGGCCAAAGCAGCCACACAAGGCCTAGCGCAGCAGGGCCAGCGTCCAGCGGCTGGACTGGTTGGCCTGGGCCTGCATGGCAAAACCCATCTCCTGCAAGATCATGGCGCGGCTTTGGTTGGAGATTTCTTTGGCAAAGTTGGCATCCACCATCCGCCCACGGGACTGCACGGCGTTTTCGTTTTGAATGCTGATGTTGGCAATGGCGCTTTCAAAGCGATTTTGCACTGCCCCCAACGTTGCACGGGAGCGGCTCACGGTGTCGATCGCGCTGTCGATGCGCTGCAAGCCCTCCCACGCCCCGGCTTGGCTGCTTAAATCAATGCCGCGCAGGCCCTGGGTTTGCTGGGCCTGGCCGCTGGCTGCAAAGCCGTTGCTGCCCGTGGCGGCAATGGCCACATTGGTGGGGTCTTGGCCGGGATCGACGCTGGCGCGGTATTCAAGGCTGCTGCCGTCCTGGCTTAAAAAAGCGGTCACGCCCGTGTCGGCGCTGCGCTGGTTCACCGTGGCGACGAATTTGCCCAGCGCCTCATCGGCGCTCAAGCTGCTGTCTTGCTGCATGACGCTGGTGTAGTTTTTGCCATCGGCCCCGGTGATGGTCACTGTGACATCGCCAGCGGCCAAGTCGGCTTGCAGGCTGTCTTTTTTGGCCGCATCCACGGCCACCTGGGCGCTGGCGTAAGCGCTTTGCCCCAGGCTATCGACCTGGGTGTTGGCCATGCCCCCCACGGTCACGTTGTCGCCCGCACTGGGGCCGACTTGAAAGGTCGCCGCGCTGAAGCTGCCGTCGAGCAGTTTTTGGCCATTGAACGCGGTGCTTTTGGCCACCCGATCGACCTCGCCGCTCAACTGGTCAAACTCTTTTTGCAGCGTTTGGCGGTCGGCGCTGCTCAAGGTGCCGTTGCCCGCCTGCACCGCCAGTTCGCGCATGCGCTGCAGGCTGTCGTTGGTGGCAGAAAGCGCCCCCTGGGCGGTTTGCGCCAGCGAGACACCGTCCGAGGTATCGCGGGCCACCTGGCTCAGGCCGCGGATATTGCTCAAAAAACGTTCTGCAATGGCAAAGCCTGCCGCATCGTCTTTGGCGCTGTTGATGCGCAGCCCCGAGGACAGGCGCTCAATGGCCGCGCCCAGGGCACTTTGGGATTTTTGCAGGTGGCTCTGGGAAACCAGGGCCAGGTAATTGGTATTGATCACCGACATCGTGCCTCTCCTTGGCGTGGTGCGCAGCATCGAATGCCGCACTGTGCACAGTATTTAAGCACCCAAGCTCCTTTTGTTCAAGGCCGTTGGACCCCAGCAACCCACGGCAGCGGCCGCCCCATCCGGCCAGACCCGCTTGGACAGTGCCATCACTTGCCAATGCAAAAGCTGCTGAAGATCACCCCCAGCAAATCATCCGAGGTGAATTCCCCCGTGATGGCGCCCAGGTGGTGCTGGGCCAGGCGCAGTTCTTCGGCCAGCAAATCAAGGGCTGGGTCCGCGGTTTGCAGCAGGGCATGGGCTTGCGCTAAATGCGCACCCGTGGCTTGCAGCGCTTGCACGTGCCGGGCACGGGCGATGTACAGGCCTTCAGGGGCCGATTGCCACCCGGCAATCTCCAGCAGGCGCTGGCGCAGCGCATCCAGCCCCTGGCCGTGTTTGGCCGACAGGCGCAGCCCCGCAGTGGCCGCTGGCACTGCCGTTGCGGTGTTTGCTATATCTTCTTTATTCCAGATGTGCAGCACTGGAACGCTTTTTGGAAGTTTTTGCGCTAAAACTGTTGCAATGTCTGCGTCAGCAGCTTCGTATTCAGGAGCATTGCTGCGCGTCAAATCGTGCAAAAACAGCACGGCATCGGCCTGGGCGATTTCTTCCCAGGCGCGGGCAATGCCGATGCGCTCGACCTCGTCGCTGCTCTCGCGCAGGCCGGCCGTGTCGATCACGTGCAGCGGCACGCCGTTGATCTGGATGGTTTCCTGCACCTTGTCGCGCGTGGTGCCGGCAATGGGGGTGACGATGGCCAGCTCGGCCCCGGCCAGGGCGTTGAGCAGCGAGCTTTTGCCCGCATTGGGCTGCCCGGCAATCACCACCTTGATGCCTTCGCGCAGCAGCGCCCCTTGCTGGGTGCGGGCCAGCACCTGGGCCAGCTGGCCTTGCAGGGTGTGCAATTGGCCCCAGGCATCGGCTTTTTGCAGAAAGTCGATCTCTTCTTCGGGGAAGTCCAGCGTCGCCTCAACCAGCATGCGCAGGTGGATCAGGGCATCGCGCAGCACGGTGATTTCCTGCGAGAACGCGCCCGACAGCGAGCGGCTGGCGCTGCGGGCGGCCACGGCGGTGCTGGCGTCGATCAGGTCGGCGATGGCCTCGGCCTGGGCCAGATCGATCTTGTCGTTGAAGAAGGCCCGCTGGGTAAATTCGCCCGGTTCGGCCAGGCGCAAATCGGGCAGTGCTGCCGGGCCGTCCGGCGAAGGGGTGTGCGCGGCTTCCAGACAGCGCTCCAGCAGCAGTTGCAGCACCACCGGGCCGCCGTGGGCCTGCAGCTCCAGCACGTCCTCGCCGGTGTAGCTGTGCGGGCCGGGGAAGAACAGCGCCAGGCCGTGGTCCAGGGGCTGGCCCTGGGCGTCGTTGAAGGGCAGGTAGGTCGCCTCCCGCGCCCGCAGATCGCGCCCGAGCAGCCGACGCACCAACGGCGCCAGCTGCCGACCCGAGACACGGACGATGCCCACGGCCCCGCGCCCCGGCGCAGTGGCGATGGCAACAATCGGATCGTGGCGGCGTGCAAGCATGGGGAAGCCCTTGGAGAGAAGCAGTTGAAACAGTGGAACGGGGAAGCGAGCCGGGCCAGCGCTGGCGGGCGTTCGCCACCGGGGGGCGGCGAGGCTGGATTATCGGCGCAGTGCCTGCGTTTTCAGGGGCGGGGAGCGTGAGCGGCATTTGCCCCCGTTTGGTGCCGGGCATGAAAAATTCCCTCTGAAAATTTCAACCCAGGCAGCGTGGGGTTGTGAGAGAGTGTTGCAGCGCCTCTGCCTATACTTCTCCAGGGCCGCACAAGCGCCTGCTCCTGTTCTTCCCCTGCTCCAAGGACACTCCTATGCTTCGCTGGCTTACCCAATTGCGTCTGGCCCAGAAATTCATTCTTCTCGGTGCCATCACCCTGGTCATGATCGCCTTCCCGTCGGCACTGTACCTGAAAGAGACCGTTTCCGACGTGCGCCAGGCCCACCGCCAGGCCGCCGGGGTGCCGGTGCTGATGGCATTGAACATGGTCATGCAGCACACCCAGGTGCATCGGGGGTTGTCGGCGGGGGTTCTGAGCGGCAACCAGGCGATGGAACAGCGTCGCACCGGAGCACGAGAGGCGGTCAATCAGGCCATCGCCGATACGTCGGCCCTGCTGACCAAAACCGACGCTCCGGCGCAGGAGCAGGAACGTCTGCACAAGTGGCAGCAGGACTGGCAGGCGCTGGAACAGACCGTGGCCAGCGGCAAGATCGAAGCGGCTGAAAGCTTTGCCCGCCACACCGCCCTGGTGGCCGACCTGATGCTGATGAACGAGGAGCTGCTGGCCGCCTACAACCTGCAGTCCAATGCCGACCCGGCGAACATCGCTTTGCTGCAGGCAGCCCTGGTGCAGGCGCCGCTGCTCAGCGAAGGCGTGGGGCAGATCCGGGCCATGGGCACGGGCTTTCTGACCCAGGCGTTCCTGAGCGTGGATGACCGGGGCGCGTTCCGTGCCCTCATCAGCCAGACCAGCGGCCAGCAAAAACAGGCTGGCCGGTTCATCCAGCGGGCCATGCAGCTCAACCCCACGTACCAGCAGGTGTTGGGCGAACAGGTGAAGAAAGCCACCGTCCTGCTCAACGAAAGCATGGGCCTGGCCCAGAACGAGGTGCTGGAGATCGATCTGCTGCAATACCCTGCCGCCGAGTATTTCGACAAGCTCACCCAGGCCATCGAATCGGTGAATGCCGTGCGTATCAGCGGTGCCGAGCGCCTGTTCGTGCTGATGGAGGCCGAAGCCGCCCGCCAGAGCAAGCTGCTCATCCTGCTGACCGGCGTGCAGTTGGCCCTGCTGGCGGCCGCGGTGGGGCTGACCCTGCTGTTCGTGCGCTCGATCACCCGGCCGCTGCACCATGCCGTGGAGCTGGCCCTGGCCGTGGCCGACGGCAATCTGGCCGGGGCCGACGAGCCGACCGGGCGCAACGAGATCGGCGAGCTGATCGCCGCGCAGCAGCAGATGCGCTCGCGCCTGCGCCCCATCGTGCAGCAGGTGCGCCAGGGCTCGGACGCCGTGGCGCTGGCCAGCGCGGAAATCGCCCAGGGCAACCAGGACCTGTCCGGCCGCACGGAAAGCCAGGCCAGCGCCCTGGAGCAGACCGCCGCGTCGATGGAGCAGTTGAGCGCCACCGTGCGCCAGAACGCCGACAGCGCCCAGGAGGCCAGCCGTCTGACGCAATCGGCGCACAGCATCGCCAGCCAGGGCGGCGCGATGGTGACGCAGATGGTGCAGACCATGCAGGGTATCCACGACAGCAGCCGCAAGGTCAGCGACATCATCGGCGTGATCGACAGCATCGCCTTCCAGACCAACATCCTGGCGCTGAACGCCGCCGTCGAGGCCGCCCGCGCGGGCGAGCAGGGCCGGGGTTTTGCCGTGGTCGCCAGCGAAGTGCGCAGCCTGGCCGGGCGCAGCGCCGAAGCGGCCAGGGAGATCAAGCGGCTGATCGACGACAGCGTGCAGCGCGTCGGCGACGGCAATGCGCTGGCGCAGCAAACCGGGGAGACGATGCAGGAAATGGTGGGCGCCATCCAGAAGGTGAACACCATCGTCAGCGCCATCAGCAACGCCAGCCAGGAGCAGGCCGACGGGGTCGTCCAGGTCGGCGATGCCATTACCCAGATGGACCAGGTGACCCAGCAGAACGCGGCCCTGGTCGAAGAAATGGCTGCTGCCGCCACCAGCCTGCACAGCCGCAGCCAGGAACTGGTGCAGGCCGTGGCGGTGTTTCATCTGAACGAGGACGGCGCGACGCCCCTGCCGGGGCGCAGCCGCAACAGCGGGCAGCCGCTTCTCAAATAAGAGCTGTTACCGCTTACTATCTATTGATTTCAAGGGTAAATAGCCATGAAATCGTTGAATATCAAGCGGTAGTAGCTATTCTTTTATAAACGCCGCACGTCCACCAGGGCGATGCGGCGTTTGTCCATCTCCAGCACCTGAAAGCGCAGGCCCTCGGCCTCCAGCACCTGCCCCACGGCGGGCAGCTGCTCCAGGTGGTCGAGCAGGAAGCCCGCCAGGGTGCTGTAGTCGTCGCTGTGCGCCAGGGTGTAGGTTTCGGTGGCCGTCTCCAGGGCGTGCAGGTCGGCCTGGCCATCGACCACCCAGTGGCCCGGGTCGGCCTGGGGCTGGATGTCGGGGATTTCGCCCTCTTCGGGAAACTCGCCGGCGATGGCTTCGAGCAGGTCGATCGGCGTGACCAGCCCCAGGATGGAGCCGAACTCGTCACTGACCAGGGCGATCTGCGCCCGCGAATGGCGCATCTGCTCGACCAGCTTGATGACGTTCACCGAGGTCGGCACCACCAGCGGCTGGCGCAGGCTGCGCGTCAGGTCGATCGCCCCGGTCGCCAGCACGTCGGCCAGCAGATCGCGGGCGCGGGCCACGCCGTTCAGCTTGTCCAGCTCGCCGCTGGCCACCGGGAACAGGCCGTGGCGGGCCTGGAGCAACTGCTCGCGCAGCGCCTCGGGGCTTTGCCCCAGGTCGATCCACTCGATGTCCGCCCGCGGCGTCATCACCGACTGCACGCTGCGCTCGGCCAGCGAGAGCACGCCGCTGACCATGTGGCGCTCCTGCTGGCCAAAGGCTTGCAGCGCGGCGGCCACGTCGGCATCTGCGGCGCTGCTGGCGGTGGCCTCGCCGCCCTGGCCGTTGGCGCGGCCGCCCAGCATGCGCAGGATGGTGTTGGCCGTGCGTTCGCGCAAAGGGATGCGGGCCTGGTGGCGGCGCAGGTTGCGCAGTGCCAATTGGTTGAAGAACTCGATCATGATCGAGAAGCCGATGGCCGCGTACAGGTAGCCCTTGGGCAGGTGAAAGCCCAGGCCCTCGGCCAGCAGACTCAGGCCGATCATCAGCAAAAAGCTCAGGCACAGCACCACCACGGTGGGGTGGGCGTTGACGAACTGCGTCAGGGGCTTGGAAGCCAGCAGCATCACCCCCATGGCAATCACCACGGCGGCCATCATGACCTCCAGGTGATCGACCATGCCGACGGCCGTGATCACCGAGTCGAGCGAGAACACCGCATCCAGCAGCACGATTTGCGTGACCACCACGCCAAAGCTGGAATAGGCACGGCTGCTTTGGCCGGAGTGCGCAATGCCCTCCAGGCGCTCGTGCAGCTCCGTGGTGGCCTTGAACAGCAGGAACAGCCCGCCGATGAGCAGGATGATGGAGCGGCCCGACAGTTCCACCGGCCCCAGCACCAGCCACGGCGTGGTCAGCGACACCAGCCAGGAAATGCCCGCGAGCAGGCCCAGGCGCATCACCAGCGCCAGGGTCAGGCCCAGCACCCGCGCCTTGTCGCGCTGCTCGGGCGGCAGCTTGTCGGCCAGGATGGCGATGAACACCAGGTTGTCCACGCCCAGGATGATCTCCAGCACGATCAGGGTCAGCAGGCCCAGCCAGATCGACGGGTCGGCCAGCCAGGTCAGGCTCAGCGCATCCATGGGCGGCCTCCTGCCTGGGAGCGAGGGAAATCGGGGAAAAGAAAGCCGGCGCAAGCAGCCGGAAAAGAGAGGGAAAAATCGACAGACAGCGCACGCGGGCGCAAGGGGGGAGGCTTCATAGTGGGGGCAATCTTACCCAAGAAGAAAAAAATGGAACGGCCGAGACCGTCGGAATCCGGCATTTGCAATGGTGCAGCGCTTTCCTAGCTTTGCGCCACGCGCTGAAATTGCCCGCCGGGCAGGCGGGCAACCAGCCCTTCCAGTTCCAGCTCCAGCAACTGGGCCTGGAGCTGGGCGGCGCCCCAGCCGGTGCGGGCCGTCAGGGCGTCCAGACCCGCCGGGTCAAAGCCCAGGGCGTTCAGCAGCGCCGTGTGTTCTGGGGAATGGCGGGCCGGGGCGGCTGGGGGTGGGGTCGGCTGCAAGGGCAGTGCCGCCGTGGTGCCGGGGGCGCTGGCGGCACTGCGGGTGGGCGCGGCCAGTTCTTCCAGAATGTCCTGCGCCGTCTCGACCAGCTTGGCGCCCTGGCGGATCAGGGCATGGCAGCCCCGGGCCTGCGGCGCGTGGATTGAACCGGGAATGGCAAACACCTCCCGCCCCTGTTCGCAGGCCAGCCGGGCGGTAATCAGCGAGCCGGAGGCCAGCGCCGCCTCCACCACCAGCGTGCCGCCGCACAGCCCGGCAATGATGCGGTTGCGCTTGGGGAAGTTGGGCGCCAGCGGCGGGGTGCCCAGGGGAAATTCGCTCAGGATCAGCCCCTGCCGGGCAATGCGCTGGGCCAGCGCCTGGTGCTGGCGCGGGTAGACCTGGTCCAGGCCGGTACCGACGACGGCAATCGTCGCCAGGGGATGGGCCGCCGCTGCCAGGGCCCCGGTGTGCGCCGCCGCGTCGATACCGGCCGCCAGGCCGGAAACCACCGTCCAGCCGTGTTCGGCCAGGGCGTGGGCAAAAGCCTGGGCGTTGCTGCTACCTTGCGCCGTGGGGTGGCGCGAACCGACGATGGCCAGGCACTGGCGCATGTCGGCCAGGGGGACGGCGCGTTGCAGGATGTCAGGCCGCCCTTCGGCGTACAGCAGCAGCGGCGGGTCTTCCATTTCCAGCAGGCTGGCCGGGTAGCGCGGATCGGCCAGGGTGATGATGGCCCGCCCCAGCCCCTGCGGGGCGCTGTGCAGCCAGTGCCAGGTGGTGGCGCAGCGCTGGGCAAAATGCTCTGGCAGCCGGGCCAACTGGGTGGCCTGGGCCGGGCTGATGCAGCTTTCCCAGGCGGCCTGGGGGGCGGCAAAAACCTGCTCCGGCCCGCCAAACCGGGCCAGCAGGCGCCGGGCGCTGGCGTTGCCGATGCGCGGCGCCAAAAGCAGGCGTAGCCAGGCGGCCAGTTCCTGCTGCTGCCAGACGGGCACGTCCATGGAGCCGGCTTACTGGGGGTTGATCAGCTTGTCGCCCACGGTCACGCCCCGGCGGGTGTTCATGACCAGCACGTAAGACACCCGGTCGAACACGCGGAACACCATGCCGGTGCCGTTGGCCTGATCGGGCAGTTGCACCGTCTCCTTGCGGCCACTGGTCTTGTCGACCATCTGCCGGCCTGACGAAATCAGCGACAGCACCATGCCTGGCTCCATGCCATCGGCTTCGCCCTTGTTGATGCTGATGACCTGGTTTTCCGTGCCGTAGCGCATGGCGTTGCTGGTGTACAGGCTGACCACCCGGGCCTCGACCGCATCCAGCGGCGCATGGGGCACGAAGCTGCGGTACTGCCGGGCCGGTTCGGGCAGCAGGCGGTCGCCAGCCCGCATTTCTTCCTTGATCTGCGTGACGTGCAGGGTGGCCGGAATCTGGGCCTGGGGCGTGTTGGCGGCAGCGGGTTCCGCCGCAGCACCGTCGGGCAGGTTCGGCGGGGCTTCGGCGGCCAGCAGTTCCACCTTGCCCAGGTATTGCGCCTCGTAGCCCAGCACCTCCTGGGTGATGGGGTCTTTCAGCGGCTTGGCGTCGCGGAAGACACGGTACAGGCGTTCATCGCCATCCCCTGCGGCAAACGGGGTACCTGCGGGGCCACGGGCGTAGACCTCGTCGCCGGGGCTCATCAGCAGGCGCTCGTCCGACGCGGCGATCAGGCGCGGCGCCTGCTGCAAGGTCAGCTCCTGCACCACCAGCGGCTCGGCCAGGAAAGGCTCTATCAGGTGCATCCGCAGTGTGGGCAGGGCCAGATCACGCAGGCTTTCGGAGCGCACGCGCGGCGAGAGCTTGACCGTTTCGTTGCCGCTGCGGCTGGTCGTCAGGCGGGCATAGCCGTTGCTGCGCTCCAGGTGCAGGGTCTGGCCCGGGTAGATCAGGTGGGGGTTGGCAATGGCCTGCAGGTTCATGCCCCACAGCTCGGGCCAGCGCCAGGGCTGGCGCAGGAACAGGCCGGAAATGCCCCACAGGGTATCGCCCTTGCGCACGGTGTAGCG
>JAHRXD010000252.1 GCA_019104825.1 Comamonas sp. | reverse complement strand
GGTCGTGGCCGATGACATGGCCGGGCAGGGCTTGGGCGCACGCTTGATGCTCAGCATCATGGAAGTGGCACGCGACAAGGGCTTAGAACATATCGAAGGGCTGGTGCTGACCAACAACCCCAATATGCTCAAACTCATGCGTCGCCTGGATTTTGAAATTCGCAGCTTCCCGGAAGACCCGGAATTTCGCTTGGTGGTGCACAAGCTGTAGTCGATGGCGTGGGGTGGGCCAGCGCGTCCCTGTGTTTTTTGTGCGTTCGCAGTGCTGCGTTAAAACTGTGTTGATTGCTGTCGGTATTCCGAGGGGGACATGCCGGTATAGGCCTTGAAAGCGCGGCTGAAGTGGGCACTGCTGCTGAAGCCGCAGGCCATGGCAATGTCGGTAATGGTGTGCTGGGCCAGTTCAGGCTGGCGCAGCTCACGCATGACCAGTTGCAGGCGGCTGTGTTGGATGAATGCGCCCAGGCTGATGTCTTGCCCCGCAAAGCCGTTGTGCACATGGCGCTTGCTGCAGTTGAGGGCGGTGGCGATGGCCTCGACCGACAGGCCGGGGTCACGCAGGTGCGTGGCCACATAGGCGCAGATGCGGTCGTGCAAGGCTTGGCGTTGGGTGCGGGCCGTGCCTTTGCCGACCAGTTCCTGCAGGGACAGGTGCACCATATCCACCAGCAATTCGCCGGCGCGTTGGGCCAGGGGGGCGGACATGGTGCCCAGCTCCTGGTAGGTGCTGCGCATGGTCTCCAGTGCGATGCGGGCAATGCCGCTGCTGCCGCCGATGTTGCGCCCCATCAGCCCCTCCAGGCTCAGGCCGCGCTGCACGATGCTGCGGCGTGGCAGCATCAGGATCAGGTGTTCGGTGTGCTGGGGATTGGCCACTTCGTAGGGGTGCGAAGTGTCGTAAATCACCCAACTGCCATTGCTGGCGCTGGCTTGCTGTCCGTTCTGGTGAACCTGGGCGGTGCCGGACCATGGGGCCACGATTTTGAGGTAGACCTCCTCGCTGTCACGCAGGCGATGGCTGTCGCGCACCACGCGGTGGCGCCCGGCATCGAGCCGCGTGAGGACGACCTCTCCGGCCGAGGCGACGTACAGGTGGCCATCGAACCGGGTATCGCCGTACAGGTCGGTCTGCAGCCCGTTGAACAGTTGCGCCATCCAGTCACGCCACGCAGGCGCGGTGTCCTGCTGCGGCAGGCCATCGGTGCTCAGTACACGCGCTGTGCTCATCGGTTGTCTCCTCATGCCTGCGGTGATTGCAGCGGTTCGCATTATCGGCACTTGCCCGGCAAGCTGCCTTGGCCCGCGTCCAGCCAGGGCGGACTACTAGGGAAAGCCCTTGATCGCTTGCATGATTCGTCAAGTGATTTATGCACGTTGTGCACAGCGCTGCAGATGGGCACTTTTTATCATCGGGACATCTCTAGCCGAAAAGTTGCTTCGATGGCAAGGAGATATGTCAAAAGTTTGCTGAAAAGCATTTTGGGCGGCGGTTTTTTCGATCTACATCAAAAAAATTGGCCCTGCCTTTCCAGGCAGTGACCGGCTGTCGCTATCCCGGAGAACCAAGGAGAGACTTCCATGATTGAACAACCCATGCTCATTGGCGGACAGACCGCGCAAGCCGGCAATGGCGCCACGTTTGAGCGCAGGAATCCGCTGGATGGCAGCGTGGCGACACGCGCACCGGCTGCCACCGCTGCCGATGCCGTGCGGGCCGTCGAGGCGGCGCAGGCTGCTTTCCCCGCGTGGGCCGCCGTGGGCCCCACGCAGCGGCGCCAGATGTTGATGAAAGCCTCGCAGGCCCTGGCCGCCAAGGCCGATGCCTTTGCCGCAGCCATGGCGGCAGAGACGGGTGCGTCCGGCATCTGGGCGGGCTTCAACGTACACCTGTCGGCCAACATGTTGCTGGAAGCGGCCGCGCTGACCACGCAGATCAGCGGCCAGGTGATCCCTTCGGACGTGCCGGGCAGCATGGCCATGGCCGTGCGCCAGCCCGCCGGGGTGGTGCTGGGCATCGCGCCGTGGAATGCGCCCGTCATCCTGGCCACGCGGGCCATTGCCACGCCGCTGGCCTGCGGCAATACCGTGGTGCTCAAGGGTTCGGAACTGTGCCCGGCCACCCACGGCCTGATCATCGAAGCGCTGCAGGAAGGCGGGCTGCCCCCGGGCGTGGTGAACTTTGTCACCAACGCGCCCGAAGATGCGGGCACCGTGGTGGAAGCCATGGTGGCGCACCCAGCTGTGCGCCGCGTGAACTTTACCGGCTCCACCCGCGTGGGCCGCATCATCGGCCAGACCTGCGCCAAATACCTCAAACCGGCGATTTTGGAGCTGGGCGGCAAGGCGCCTTTCCTGGTGCTGGACGATGCCGACGTCGATGCCGCCGTGGCCGGCTGCACCTTTGGCGCGTTTGCCAACTCGGGCCAGATCTGCATGTCCACCGAACGCATCATCGTTGACGAGGCGGTGGCCGAGGAATTTCTGGCCAAGCTGGTGGCCCGCGCCACCACGCTGCCGCTGGGCGATCCGCGCCAGGGGCCGGTGGTGCTGGGGTCGGTGGTGGATATGAGCACCGTGGCCCGTGTCAATGAACTGATCGACGATGCCCTGGCCAAAGGGGCCAAGCTGCTGTGCGGCGGCAAAGCCAGCAATACGCTGATGCCCGCCACACTGATCGACGGCGTGACACCCGAGATGCGCATCTTTCGTGAGGAGACTTTCGCCCCGGTGAAGGCCATCGTGCGCGTGCGCGGTGAAGAAGAGGCCATTGCCATGGCCAACGATAACGAATTCGGCCTGTCCTCGGCCGTCTACACCCGCGATGCAGCCCGTGGCTGGCGCGTGGCAGCCCGTATTGAGGCGGGTATCTGCCACGTCAATGGCCCCACCGTCCACGACGAGGCACAGATGCCTTTTGGCGGTGTGAAGAACTCGGGTTACGGCCATTTCGGTGGCCAGGCCGGTATCGATGCCTTTACCGATACGCGCTGGATCACCGTGCAGACGCAGCCGCGTGCTTACCCCTTCTGATACTCAAAAGGCGCTTCCAAGGAGAACTATTCAATGTCCTTTTCCCTTTCTTCCACTTGCCGCTGGGCGCTGGCAGCCGGTCTGTCGGGCGTGGCGCTGGCAGCCGCTGCCGCCCCGCCGCAAGACATTGGCCCAGGCCAGCGCTACTACGAAAAAATCTGCGCCAAGTGCCATGAGGCCGGTATCGGCCCCGTGCTCAAGGGCCGGGGCCTGTCGCCGGAGACCGTGATCGTTTTTGCCCGTATCGGGGTGAACGCCATGCCTGCGTTCCGTGTCACCGATATCGATGACGCCACCCTGCGCGACGTGGGGGTGTACCTGTCCAAAGCTCCGGCCCCGGCGCAGCCCGCAGCCGCTGCCAAGCCGTGAACGGGGGCCGCACCATGATGCACAGTGACCGCCGCCTTCTGCTGAAAAGCCTGACTGCCGCAGGCATGGCCATTTCCGGCGCAGGCTGGCTCCCGCTGGCTGGCGCAGCCCCCATGCCGACAGGCGCAGCCCGGGAGGGTGCCGACGATGTGCTGGCCCTGACGTCGGGCCTGCAGTCTGCCACGGCCCCGGATGCCGCCCTGAACGCAGCCTTCGCCACCGGCGTGTGCAGCGCCGCGCAGACGGCCAGCCATACCGCCTTGCACGGGCTGGACAGCGCCCCCTTCCAGCGCCTGGGCCAGTTGCTCGGCGATGAACGCAGCACTTTGCTGGTCGGCCTGCTGGACGATGCCAGTGCCACGCTGGTGCTGGACATGGTGCGCTCGGCAGGGGGGCGCATCCTGAGCGAACACACCCATCGCATCGACGGGGATGCCGCCGCCTGGGCGCAGGCACTGGGCCGGGCACTGGCACTGGGCCAGCCCGCACCCGCTGCGCCCGTGGCCGCCGGTGCGCCGACCCGCGTCGCCTTCCGTTGCCTGATTTAAGAAAGAGACAGAGCATGACAAGCAAATACATGGCCTTGCCCCAAGGCGTGAGCGAAAACCAGTTCGATGCCGCCATTGCCCGCTTCCAGGCGGTCCTGGGCGCGGAGAACGTGCTGATCGACGGCGACGTGGTGCGCCCCTACAACAAGGTGATGATGGCCGTGCCCAGCGAGGAGCACACCCCGTCCGCCGTGGTCACTGCCACCACGGTGGAGCAGGTGCAGGAGGTCGTCAAGATCTGCAACGAGTTCAAGGTGCCGGTGTGGACCATTTCCACCGGGCGCAACTTCGGCTACGGCTCTGCCGCTCCGGTGCAGCGCGGCCAGGTGGTGCTGGACTTGCGCAAGATGAACAAGATCCTCCATGTCGATGCCGAGCTGTGCACCGCCCTGGTCGAACCGGGTGTGACCTACCAGCAGCTGTACGACTACCTGGAAGAAAACAACATCCCGCTGATGCTGTCCTTCTCCGCCCCCTCGGCCATCGCCGGGCCGCTGGGCAATACCATGGACCGTGGCGTGGGCTACACCCCGTATGGCGAGCACTTTCTGATGCAGTGCGGCATGGAGGTGGTGCTGGCCAATGGCGACGTTTACCGCACCGGCATGGGTTCGGTCAAAGGCGACAAGGCCTGGCAGGTGTTCAAGTGGGGCTACGGCCCGACGCTGGACGGCATGTTCACCCAGTCCAACTACGGCATCTGCACCAAGATGGGCTTCTGGCTGATGCCCAAGCCGCCGGTGTTCAAGCCGTTTGAAATCCAGTTCGACGAGGACAGCGACATCAACGAGATCGTCGAATTCATCCGCCCGCTGCGCATTGCCCAGATCATTCCGAACTCGGTGGTGATCGCTGGCTTGCTGTGGGAAGCGGCGACCTGCAACACCCGCCGCTCCGACTACCTCTCCACCCCCGGTGCCACGCCGGAGCACATCCTCAAGCAAATCCAGAAGGACAAGCATCTGGGTGCCTGGAACGTCTATTGCGCCCTGTACGGAACGCCGGAACAGGTGGAGGTGAATTTCAACATCGTCAAGGGCGCCCTGAAGAAGCTGGGCAAAGGCCGCCTGATCACCCAGGAAGAAGCGGGCGATACCCAGCCCTTCAAATACCGCTCGCAGCTCATGTCCGGCGTGCCGAACCTTCAAGAGTTTGGCCTGTACAACTGGCGTGGAGGCGGTGGTTCGATGTGGTTTGCCCCGGTGTCGCAGGCACGCGGCAGCGAGTGCGATGCACAGTACGGCCTGGCCAAGCAGATTCTGAACAAGCACGGCCTGGACTACGTGGGCGAGTTCATCGTCGGCTGGCGCGACATGCACCACGTCATCGACGTGCTGTATGACCGCTCCAATCCCGAGGAAACCCAACGCGCCAACGCCTGCTTCAACGAGTTGCTGGACGAGTTCGAAAAGCGCGGTTACGCCGTGTACCGGGTGAACACTGCTTTCCAGGAGCGTGTGGCGCAAAGCTACGGCCCCGTTAAACGCAAGCTCGAACAGACGCTCAAACGTGCCCTGGACCCCAACGGCATCCTGGCACCGGGCAAGTGCGGCATCAATATTTAAGACCAAGCAATAACGCAGCAATCGATGGCACTGCGCCCTGCACGCAACGGCAGGGCGCAGTGTCTGTGTACGGGCTGCAACAGGAGACAAGATGAAAGCATCACAACTTGCCGGCGCTGCTGCGCTGGCCGCCTGGCTGGCTGCGGGCAATGCCTGGGCGGACGGGCACTACACCCCCGGGGTGGAAGGCCTGCAGGGCGCCAGCGTGCCTGGCCCCGGGGTGTATTACCTGGGCTATCTGGTGAACTACGACATCGACAGCCTGCGTGCGCCGGGCAGCAGCGCCGACATTCCCGGGCGCAATACCGGCACCGTCACGGCCCTGGCCAACCGCGTCGTCTGGATGACGGGGCACAAGCTGCTGGGCGCCGATTACGGCATGGAAACCATCGTGCCGGTCATGCGCACGTCGCTCACGTTCAACACGCCGGGCATCTCGGACTCGCGCTCCGGCGTGGGCGATGTCTACCTGGGGCCGCTGGTGCTGGGCTGGCATGGCCCGCAATGGGATGCCGTGGCCGCTGCCGGCCTGTGGCTGGACAACGCCAGCGACAGCCACCCGGCTTCGCCCGGCAAGGGCTTCAAGAGCACCATGCTGACGGGCGGGCTGACCTATTACTTCGACGGGGCGAAGACCATTTCCGGCTCGGCCCTGGCGCGGTACGAGTTCAACAGCAAAAAGGACGGCGGCTTTCGCCCCGGCCAGCAGCTGACGCTGGAGTGGGGCCTGGGCAAATCCTTCGGCGCGTTTTCTGCCGGTGCGGTGGGCTACAGCCAGTGGCAGACCAGCAACGACAAGGGGCCGGGCGCCAGCGATGATCGCGCCCGCCGCCATGCGCTGGGGGCGGAGGTCGTCTACCCCATTGCCGGGGCCGGCATCTTCCTGAAAGGCGCGGCCTACAAGGAGTTCAGCGCCCGAGGCGGCAGCCAGCCGCAGACCCGGGGCACGCTGGTGCGCTTGAGTCTGGTGAAGGCGTTTTAAACAACACGTCGGGGAAAAGACAAAAGGCCGATGGAGCGTTCTCCATCGGCCTTTTTTGGCGGTTGGTTTAAAAAAAGAGCTGCTTCCACTTGATGAATAAGGGATTCAGATATGAAAATATCTGAATCCCTTTGTTTATAGGTGGAAGAAGCTCTCTTTTATACCAGGGCCAGCATCACGCCGCGTTCAGTTGCTGCTCCAGCTGGTGCAGCACGCGGTAGCAGGGCAGCACCTGGGCGATGCTGGCGTTGGGCTCGCGCCCTTCGCGGATGGCGGCGAAGAATTCGCGGTCTTGCAGCTCGATGCCGTTCATGCTGACGGCCACCTGGCTCACGTCAATCTTTTCTTCCTTGCCATTGAACAGGTCGTCATAGCGGGCGATGTAGGTGGCGCTGTCGCCGATGTAGCGGAAGAACGTGCCCAGCGGGCCGTCGTTGTTGAACGACAGCGACAGCGTGCAGATGGCCCCGTTGGCCGCCTTGAGCTGGATGCTCATGTCCATGGCGATGCCCAGCGTGGGGTGAATCGGCCCCTGCAAGGCGTTGGCCTGCACGATGGGGCTGCCCGCCTGGTAGGCAAACAGATCCACAGTGTGTGCGGCGTGGTGCCACAGCAGGTGGTCGGTCCAGCTGCGCGGCTGGCCCAGGGCGTTCATGTTGGTGCGGCGGAAAAAATAGGTCTGCACATCCATTTGCTGGATGTTGAACTCCCCCGCCGTCACTTTCTGGTGCACGTACTGGTGGCTGGGGTTGAAGCGGCGTGTGTGGCCGCACATGGCTACTTTGCCGGTCTGCTGTTGCAGGGCCAGGACTTTTTCACCCTCGGCCAGCACGTCGCACAGGGGGATTTCCACCTGCACGTGCTTGCCCGCTTCCAGGCAGGCAATGGTTTGGCTGGCGTGCATCTGCGTGGGGGTGCAGAGGATGACCGCGTCCACTTCCTTGATTGCCAGGCTGTCGGCCAAGTCGGTAGTGACGTGGGGGATGCCGTACTGGTCGGCCACTTCCTGGGTTTTGGCCAGGTCACGGCTGATGAGGGAGACGACTTGCACGTCCGGGATGTTTTTGATGCCGTCCAGGTGTTTGATGCCGAAGGCACCAGCCCCGGCCAGGGCTACTTTGATGGTCATATGAGTCTCCGTAGAGCCGCCTCAAGGAGGCGAAGGCCCCTTTGGGGGGCAGTGAATACACGAAGTGATGAGCCTGGGGGCATCATCCATTCTCCAGAATGAGGTGGCCCACGGCGGTATTGCTGGCGGGCACGTGGAAAAAGCGGTGGGCCACGGTGGGGGCCTTGCCACCGGCCACATCGGCCATGGCACCCCGGGCGATGAGCCACATTACCAGTTCGATACCCTCGCTGCCCGCTTCGCGCACGTAGTCAATGTGGGGCATGGTGGACAGGTCTTTGGGGTCGGCGATCAGGCGGTCGAGGAAGGCGTTGTCCCATTCGGCGTTGATCAGGCCGGCCCGTGGGCCTTGGAGTTGGTGGCTCATGCCGCCCGTGCCCCAGATTTGCACGTTGAGCGGCTCGTCGTAGCTTTCGATGGCTTTGCGGATGGCCTGACCCAGGGCAAAGCAGCGGGCACCCGAGGGCACAGGGTACTGCACCACATTGACGTGGAAGGGTATCACCAGGCAGGGCCACTCGGCGGGGCTGCCAAACATCAGGTTCAGCGGCACGGTCAGGCCGTGATCGACCTTCAGGTCATTGACGATGGTCAGGTCAAAGTCTTGCTGAATGACCGATTGCGCAATGTGCGCGGCCAGGCGCGGGTGGCCCTTGACTTTGGGCACGGGGCGCGGGCCGTAGCCTTCGTCGGCCGGCTCGAACTCGGCGGCGGTGCCGATGGCAAAGGTGGGGATCACGCTCAGGTCAAAGTTGGTGGCGTGGTCGTTGTAGACGAGGAAGATTACGTCGGGCGTGTTCTTTTTCATCCACTCTTTGCTTGGCTCGAAGCCTTTGAACATGGGGGCCCAGTAATCGTCGCCGGTCTTGCCGTGGTCCACCGCCGCGCCGATGGCCGGTACGTGCGAGGCGAACACCGAGGCGGTGACCCGTGCCTGGCCCGCTGCGGCGTTTTGGCTGGCGGCATCGGCCTGTTCGATGGCCTGGGCCAGCTGGTGCTGGGCCTGCCATTCTTTCCACGCCTCAGACTGGCTCATTGGGCCTTGCGCGTTGCCGTCTTCGCCGACGAAGCGGTTGCCCTCGGGGCTGCGGCCACCGGAGAGCATCATCTCGCGGTACTGCTGCTCGGTCATGCCGGTCATGCTGCCGGCCATTTGCTGAAAACTCAGGCCGTCGGTCGCGCCCAGTTTGGACAGGAAGTAGATGTTGCCGCCGGTGCGCATCATCCAGTTCAGATCCCGCGCCCGCACGGCGGCACGCTGCTCGTCGGTCATGGGCCATTCGGCCAGGTAGGCGTCTTCGTCCTGCTTGAAGCGGGTGCGGTTGTCCGCCTGCATCAGGCTCATGCAGAACTGGTTGAGCCAGTAGCCTTTGCGGCTTTGGTCGGCATCAAAAATGGTCGTGCCGGGCACGTTCAAATAGGGTTTTTCCAGGGCCATGGGTGTCTCCTTGGTTCGAGTGTGTGGGTCAGGGGGTCTGGCCAGCCTCTTCAGGCCAGTACAGGCGCATCGGGTTGTCCACCAGCAGCTTGCGCTGCAGTTCGGCGGTGGGGGCGATGTGCG
>JAHRXD010000161.1 GCA_019104825.1 Comamonas sp. | reverse complement strand
GCCACGGCGTCGAACACCTCGGCCATGTAGTCGTGCGGCTCGATCTGGATGGAATAGGGCTGGAAGGTCAGCCCCAGGCCCACCGGCTCGGCGCTTTCCACCACCTTGCGGCTGAACGCCTCCCAGTCGTGCGCGGGGTAGGCGGCCAGATGGGCGTTGTAGTTGCCCACGGCGCCGTTCATCTTGGCCAGAATCTGCACGCCCTCGATCTGCGCGATCGCCTTATTCAAACGCATGGCGACGGTGGCGATCTCCTTGCCCACCGTGGTCGGGCTGGCAGTCTGGCCGTGCGTGCGGCTGAGCATGGGCACGGCGGCAAACTGGTGCGCCATCTCGCGCAGCTTGGCGGCCACGGCGTTCAGGCCGGTCAGCAGCACCTCGCGCCCGGCGCGGATCTGCAGGGCATGGCTGGTGTTGTTGATGTCCTCGCTGGTGCAGGCGAAGTGGACGAACTCGGACGCCTTTTCCAGCTCGGCGTGGCCCTTGAATTGGTTCTTGATCCAGTATTCGACGGCTTTCACGTCGTGGTTGGTGGTTTTCTCGATGTCCTTGATCGCCTGGGCGTCAGACTCGCTGAAATTCGCCACCAGCCCCAGCAGCAGTTCACGGGCAGCGCCGGACAGCGGCGCAAATTCCGGCAGACCGGCATCCGACAGGGCGATGAACCACGTCACCTCCACCTGAACGCGACGGTGCATGTAGCCGTATTCGCTCATGATGGGGCGCAGGGGGGCAAGTTTGGCGGCGTAGCGGCCGTCCAGCGGAGAGAGGGCGGTAAGGGCAGAGAGGTTCATGGGCGGCGATTGTAAAGGCCGCCCCCGGCGCAGCCCTGCGCCGTTTGCGAATGCTGCCGCGCCCAATGGGGCCCAATGTTTTGGCCCCAGCCCGGGCAATGCCGGGCTGGGGCCAGGAAGAAAAAGCGCTGCAAGGCAACCCGTGGGCAACTTAAGAGAGGGAGGGAGGAGAGACACCCCCAGGCTGGCATTCAAGACGATGACCATGCCCCGCAGCGAAAAAGTCCGCAAAACCAGAGGTCTTACCCAGCATAAGGTGGGGCGGGAGGGCGGAAGTTCCAGCCCTTTACAACTTCTTTACGTTTTTTCGCTGCACACAGTTGGTCCGCACCGCCCCCTCTGGCAAAAGCGGACAGCGCCCCAAGATATCCGGGAGAATCACCCCATCCGCGCCCCCCGGGCGAGCGTCACGAGAGTTACCCCCCATGATCGACATCACCCTAGAGAATTTTGAAGCCGAGGTCATCGCCACCTCCATGCACACCCCGGTACTGGTGGACTTCTGGGCCACCTGGTGCGGCCCGTGCAAGACGCTGGTGCCCACGCTGGAGAAGCTGGAGGCCGACTACGGCGGGCGCTTCATCCTGGCCAAGATCGACGTGGACGCCAACCAGCAGATCGCCGCCATGTTCGGCGTGCGCAGCGTGCCCACCTGCGTGCTGATGGTCGGCGGCCAGCCCGTCGATGGCTTCATGGGGGCACAGACCGAAGGCCAGGTGCGCCAGTTCCTGGACAAGCATCTGCCCAGCGAAGACGCCCTGCACGCCGAGGCCGAAGCGCAAGAGGCCCAGCAGCTCATGCAGGAGGGCGACACCGACGCCGCCCTGCAAAAACTGGCCGAAGCCGTGGCCGCCGACCCCGGCAACGACGATGCCCGCTTCGACTACGTGCGCCTGCTGATCGCCAGCGGCGGCATCGAGGAAGCCACCGCCCTGTTGCAGGAACCGCTCAAGCGTATCCCCCAGCCGCTGCGTTTTGCGGCCCTGAGCGAATGGCTCCAGTGCATCGTGTTTGCCCAGCACGACCCGCGTGCCGAATGGCCGCTGGCGCAGTTCGAGGCGACCATTGCGCACAACAAGCGCGACTTCGATACGCGCTTTGCCAAGGCGCAGTTGCTGGCTGCTGCCGGGCAGTGGACGGACAGCATGGACGAATTGCTGGAAATCATCATGCGCGACAAGACCTGGAACGAGCAGGCCGCCCGCAAGCTGTTCGTCGCCATCCTGGAGCTGCTCACCCCGCCCAAGCCGAAAAAGCAGGACGCCGTGCCCGGCAAGAGCGCCGGCGGCATCGAGCTGCTGGGCAAGAACGCCGCCGCACAGGACGCAGCCACGGCGCTGATCGACAGCTACCGGCGCAAACTGAGCATGGCGCTCAATTGACCGTCAGAAACCAGAGCTGCTGGCGCTTTTCTGACAAGGGATAGCGCCATTTTTATTAGGAATACATATGCCGGGATTCCAGCACGATGGAGCGGATGGGAATGCGCACGTCCTGCGGAATCTGCCCGTCGAGCTGTAGCGCCAGGTAGCGCATACAGCACACGCGCAGGAACGAGGTGAAGTTGGTCGGCTCTGCCGAGCGCTCGCGCAGCAGCTCGTCGTACAGCGTGGTGCATAACTGGGGCACGGTGTAACCGTCGCGGGCGGCGATTTTCTCCAGCACGTCCCAGAACAGGTTCTCCAGGCGGATGCTGGTCGCCACGCCGTGCAGGCGCAGCGACCGGGTGCGGGAGCTGTAAAGCGCCGGGTCGGCGCTGATGAAAACTTGGCACATACGGTATTCCAAACCAGACAGGGCAGGCGGCAATGGTGGCCACCTGCCCCGGGGTTTGTCAAACCTCGGTGCGTGGGCCGGTTACAGGGTGATCTGCGTGCCCAGCAGTTTCAGGAACTGCGCCATCCAGGCCGGATGGGCGGGCCAGGCCGGGGCGCTGACCAGGTTGCCCTGGGTGTGCGCCTGATCGACCGGAATGTCCACATAGCTGCCGCCGCCCAGGATCACTTCCGCGCGGCAGGCCGGGTAGGCCGAGCAGGCACGGCCTTGCAGCACCCCGGCCCCGGCCAGCAGCTGGGCGCCGTGGCAGATGGCGGCCACGGGCTTGTCGGTATCGAAGAAGTGGCGCACGGCGGCGCACACGGCTTCGTCGTTGCGCAGGTATTCGGGGCCACGGCCACCGGGGATGACCAGGGCGTCGTAGTCCGCCGGGTCGATGTCGGCAAACGTGGCGTTCAGCGTGAAGTTGTGACCGGGCTTTTCGCTGTAGGTCTGGGCGCCTTCGAAGTCGTGGATGGCGGTCTTGATCTGCTCGCCCGCCTGCTTGTTCGGGCAGACCGCATCGACCCGGTGGCCCACGGCCAGCAGGGTCTGGAACGGCACCATGGTTTCGTAGTCCTCGCAGTAGTCACCGCAGATCATCAGGATTTTCTTGCTGGCCATGTCTGTCTCCTTCGTTGGCAAAAAAACCATTGTCTGCCCCCACCCGGCAACGCGGGTATTAGCCGATTACTACGCGGCGGCACACGCTGGGGCTACAGGCGGCGGGTCATGTACAGCGCTCCGGCGCCGTAGCTGTTCAGGTGCTGCTGCTCGATAGGGCTGGTGACTTTTTGCTCGGCAAACCCGTAGCGCTGCCAGAAACGGCTGGAGCCCTGCACCGCCACCAGGGCCATGTGCGCCACGGCGCGGGAGCGGGCCAGCTCCATCAGCCGGGTCACCAGGGCGTGGGCCACCTTCTGCCCGGCCAGCGCCGGCAGCACCGAAATGTCGTGCAGGTACAGCGCCGGGGCGGCCTGCGGCGGCGGGGGGTCGAAGTCACCATTGAGTGCCGTGATATGGCCCACCGCCGACCAGTACGCCGCCGCATAGGCCAGCAGCCCGGATTCACCGGGGCGCTCCACGCCCAGGGAACACTGGTGCCCGGCGGCCAGGCGCCGGGCAAAGACGGCGCGGCTTTCACAAAACTGGACGCCATACGCCTGGGCTTGGATGTGCAGCAGACTGTCCACATCGGCAGCCGTCAGGGGTCGGATGGCCCAATGGTTCACGGGGGCAGACATTACAGCGGACATGATCGGTACAGGCCTCCATCAGCAAGACGGCCCAAGGGTAATGGAAATTGCTGATTTTGCAGATAGGAAAAACCGAACACAACGCAAATAAGAATTATTATCATAAGAACAACTTTTGGAGAGATTGCCATGACTGCCCTGATCACCCTGCTGCGCCGCCACCAGCGTACCCTGCTGAAAACCTTGAGCTACTACTGCCTGCACATCACCGTGGCCATCGGCGTGGCGTATGCCGTGACGGGCAACCTGTGGGTGGCCATGACCCTGAGCCTGCTGGAGCCGACCGTGCAGATGCTGTTCTTTTTCGTCCATGAAAAACTCTGGGATCGTAAAAAACAAGAGCATCTTCCGCTGAACCAGTGGGAAATCAATGATGAAAAGCCTATAAAAACGGCATGAATCAAGCGCAAACAGCTCCTTTTTATGTAAATACCGATATTGCATACCCGAAAGTTAATCTGTTTGACCCAGGGGCCGATCGCAGGCGCAGCAGGCAAGCAGGGGCAGCGGCCTACAATGCCCGTTTCCTTTGACAAACCGCCTGCGCCCGCATCGCGCGGCCGCAGGCCCTCTGCGTATTCACGCCCCGCCTGCCATGCCTCAGAACACTCCCTCCCCGGCCCTGATCGATAAAAAAGCGCTGCTGCGCCAGTCGGCGCTGGAGTACCACCAGTTTCCCAAGCCCGGCAAGGTGGCCATTGCCGCCACCAAACCCATGGGCAACCAGCACGACCTGGCGCTGGCCTATTCCCCCGGCGTGGCTGCGCCCTGCGAGGAAATCGTCAAGGACCCCGCCGCCGCCTTCAAGTACACCAGCCGGGGCAACCTGGTGGGCGTGATCTCCAACGGCACCGCCGTGCTGGGCCTGGGCGACATCGGTGCGCTGGCCTCCAAACCGGTGATGGAAGGCAAGGGCGTGCTGTTCAAGAAGTTCGCCGGGGTGGATGTGTTCGACATCGAGATCGACGAGAAAGACCCGCAAAAGCTGGTCGAAGTCATCGCCGCGCTGGAGCCGACCTTCGGCGCCATCAACCTCGAAGACATCAAGGCGCCCGACTGCTTCTACGTCGAGCGCGAGCTGCGCAAGCGCCTGAACATCCCCGTCTTCCACGACGACCAGCACGGCACGGCCATCACCGTGGCCGCCGCCATGGTCAATGCCCTGAAAGTGGCGGGCAAGAAGATCGACGAGGTCAAGCTGGTCGCCTCCGGCGCGGGCGCTGCCGCCCTGGCCTGCCTGAATCTGCTGCTGGTGCTGGGCCTGAAGCGCGAAAACGTCTTCGTCACCGATCTGGCCGGCGTGGTCTACGAAGGCCGCACCGAGCTGATGGACGAGGACAAGGCCCTGTTCGCGCAAAAAACCGAGCTGCGCACCCTGGGCCAGGTCATTGAGGGCGCAGATGCCTTCCTGGGCCTGTCCGCCGGCAACGTGCTGAAAAAGGACATGGTCGCCAAGATGGCCGCCACGCCCATCATCTTCGCCCTTGCCAACCCCAACCCGGAAATCCTGCCCGAAGATGTCAAGGCCGTGCGCGATGACGCCATCATCGCCACGGGCCGCACGGACTACCCCAACCAGGTGAACAACGTGCTGTGCTTCCCCTACATCTTCCGGGGCGCACTGGACTGCGGGGCCACCACCGTCACCAAGGAGATGGAAGTGGCCGCCGTCCACGCCATTGCCGATCTGGCCCAGGCCGAGCAAAGCGAGGAAGTGGCTGCCGCCTACGTCGGCCAGCCGCTGTCCTTCGGGCCGGAATACCTCATCCCCAAGCCGTTCGACCCGCGCCTGATGCTGATCGTCGCCCCCGCCGTGGCCCAGGCCGCCGCCGACTGCGGCGTGGCCCTGCGCCCGATTGCCGACATGGCTGCCTACCGCGAGCAGCTCAAGACCTTCGTCTACGCCTCGGGCACCATGATGAAACCCATCGTCATGACCGCCAAGGCCGCCACCAGGAAGCGCGTGGCCTACGCCGAGGGCGAGGAAGAACGCGTGCTGCGTGCTGCGCAGATCGTGGTGGACGAACGCATCGCCCGCCCCACGCTGATCGGCCGCCCGCTGGTCATTGCCCAGCGCATCGAAAAATTCGGCCTGCGCTTGCAGGAAGGGCGCGACTACGACATCGTCAACGTCGAGCATGACGAGCGCTACCACGACTTCTGGCAGACCTACCACCGGATGACCGAGCGCAAAGGCATCACCGAGCCGATGGCCAAGATCGAAATGCGCCGCCGCCTGACCCTGATCGGCACCATGCTGCTGCACAAGGGCGAGGTGGACGGCCTGATCTGCGGCACCTGGGGCAGCACGGCCCTGCACCTGAACTACATCGACCAGGTGATTGGCCGCCGCCCCGGCACCCTGACCTACGCCTGCATGAACTGCCTGCTGCTGCCCGAGCGCCAGGTGTTCATCGTCGATACCCACGTCAATTACGACCCCAGCGCCGAGCTGCTGGCCGAGATCACCATCATGGCCGCCGAAGAAGTGCGCCGCTTTGGCATCAAGCCCAAGGTGGCCCTGCTCTCGC
>JAHRXD010000140.1 GCA_019104825.1 Comamonas sp. | reverse complement strand
CAACCTGCGCCGCGGCCAATGGCGCGCCGGCGCCGAACTGGACCTGCATGGCCTGCGGGTGGAACAGGCCCGCCATGCCCTGCTGTCGTTCCTGGACGAATGCCAGGAGCACGGCATCCGCTGCGTGCGCATCGTCCACGGCAAGGGCCTGGGCTCGCCGGGCAAGGTGCCGGTACTCAAGGCCAAGGTGCTGCGCTGGCTGGTGCAAAAGCGCGAGGTGCTGGCCTTCGTCCAGGCGCGGCCTGCCGACGGCGGCGCCGGGGCGCTGGTGGTGCTGCTGCAACCGAGTACCCGACTGATGCGGCATTGACAATCCCCCATTGCCGCTGGGGTTGCTGTCATAATTGGATACAAGCCGCGTTCTCTGCGGCATTTTCCTGCCGCCCCATGCTGCGCCTCCTCCGCCTTCCGTGCTCCCTTCTGGCCGTGCTGGGCCTGACCTGGCTCCTGGCCGGTTGCAGCCCGCGCTACCAGCCGCCCCTCACCCTGGGCACCAACACCTGGATCGGCTACGAACCGCTGTACCTGGCGCGGGAACTGGGCTATTACGACGGTGCCAACCTGCGCCTGGTGGAGCTGGCCTCGACCACCCAGACCCTGGATGCGCTGCGCATCGGCACCCTGGACATGGCCGCCGTCACCCTGGACGAAGCCCTGCTGCTGGCCCAGGAGGGGCAGCCGATTTCGGTGCTGTGGGTGCTGAACATCTCTGCCGGCGCCGATGCCCTGATTGCCAAGCCGGCCATTACCGCCCTGGCGCAACTGCGCGGCAAGCGCATCGGCGTGGAGCAAACCGCCACCGGCGCCTACATGCTGGATGCGGCCTTGCAGCAGGCCGGCCTGCAGGTGCAGGACATCACCATCGTGCCCCTGCCGCTGGACGAGCATTTCAGCGCCTGGCAGGCCAATGCGATCGATGCCGTGGTCACTTTCGATCCGGCACGGCAAAAGCTGCTGCACACCGGCGGGCTGGAGCTGTTTACCAGCCAGGACATTCCCGGGCAGATCGTCAATGTGCTGGTGGCCCGCCAAAGCGCCCTCGATTGCTGCCGCCCGCAGATCGCCCAGGTCATCGCCGGGCAGCAGCGTGCCCTGCAATACCTGCGCCAGACGCCCAAGCAGGCCTGGCAGCACATGGCGCCGCGCCAGGGGGTTGCCGCAGAAAACGTGGCCGACGCGCTCTCGGGCATCGAGCTGCCGGATGCCCGCATGAACCGGCAGCTGCTTACCGACCCGACCACCGGGCTGCCCGCCACCACCCGCCAGCTGGTGCAGACCATGCAGCAAAACCACCTGCTGCATAGCCCGCCCGACACGGCAGCGTTGATCCGCGCCGACTTCGCGGTGGAGGCCGCGCCATGACCCCTGGCACCCCCTTGCGTTCCGTGCGGCTGCAGGTGTGGCTGCCCGTGGCCCTGGCCGTAGCGGGCCTGCTGATACTGGCGCTGCTGACCATGCTGGAGCGCCGCCATGCCCAGGAAGACCTGCAGCGCTTTACCGACCGCACGGCTTACGTCCAGTTGCTCGGCACCCGGCGGTCGCTGGAGACGGTGCTGCGCCGGGACGATGGCAGCGGCCTGGACGCCATCGTGGCCGAGCTGGGGCTGTCCCCCACCATCGACTACGCCGCCTTGCTGGATGAGCACGGCACCGTGCTGGCCGCCACCCGTTTTGCCTGGAAAGGGCAGCCGGCGGCCCGCGTGCTGCCCCAGCCCGTCGTGCCCCCGGCCCTGGACGCCCCGCAGACGCGCCTGCTGCTGGACAGTGCGCTGCTGCGCCTGCATGCGCAGACCCCGGTGGCCATGCCGCTGCAGCCCCACGAGATCCGCGCCAGCCGCTATGGCACCCTGGTGCTGGAGTACGACCTGGCGCCCCTGGCGGCGCAATGGCACCAGCGCATCCTGGAGCAACTGCTGATGTCCATCGCCATCACCGGGGTATCGGCCATTTTGCTGCTGGGCTTTGGCCGCCACTACATCCTGCGGCCCGTCGCCACGCTGCAAACGGCCATGCGGGCCATCGGCGCCGGCCATTTCAATATCCCCCCGCCCCTGACCGGCCAGGGGGAAATGTTCGAACTGGGCCAGTCCCTGCAACACATGGCGCAGACCCTGCAAGCCAGCAAGGCCGCCCTGGCTGCCAGCGAAACACGCTTTCACCAATTGGCCGACGCCACGCTGGAGGCGATTTTCTTCCATGCCAACGGCACCATTCTCGACGTCAATACCAACGCCGAAAAACTGCTCGGGCGCAGCGCCAAGGAGTTGATCGGCTGCGACATCTTCAGCCTCGTTACCCCCGAATACCGCCCGATCATCAGGAAACGTGCTGCCGGCGGTATCGAGGGCACCTGGGACGTGGACTTCCTGGCCAGCGACGGCCACACGCCGATCTCCTGCGAAGTCACCGCCCTGCAGCGCGAAATCAATGGCCGCAGCGTGCGCACGGTGGTCGCCCGCGACATCCGCGAACGCCTGCAGGCCGAAGCACAAATCCGCCAGCTCGCGCACTTCGACGCCCTCACCGGCCTGCCCAACCGCCGCCAGCTCTTCGACCATGTCCGCACCGAACTCCAGGAGGTCGAACACCACCCCAAGCGCCGCGCCGCCCTGGCAACCTTCAATCTGGACAATTTCAAGGCCATCAACGACTCGCTGGGGATGGCCACGGGCGATGCCACCTTGCGGGCCCTGGCCCAGCGCCTGAGCAGCCAGCAAGCCCCGCACCAGTTGCTGGCCCGCATCCACAGCGACACCTTTGCCCTGCTGCTGACCAATCTGAGCGGCACCCTGGAAGAAGCCAGCACCCAGGCAGCCCGCCAGGTCGAACAACTGCTGGCCCAGATCGCCCACCCCCTGCCCGTACAGCAGCACACCCTGCATCTGAACGCCGGCGCCGGGCTGGTGATGATCCCCAACGACAGCAAGGAGCCGCCCGAACTGCTGCGCGAGGCCGAAACGGCAATGCACCTGTCCAAAGCCGCCGGCGACAACCGGGTGCGCTTTTTTGCCCATGCCCTGCAGGAAGCGGCCAGCACCCGCCTGGCGCTGCGCACCGACCTGACCGCCGCCCTGCACATCGCGCCCCCCGAAGCACAGCAACTGCTGCTGCACTACCAGCCGCAAGTCAACGCCCAGGGGCAGCTGCACGGGGTGGAGGCCCTGGTGCGCTGGCAGCACCCCAGGCGCGGGCTGATTTCCCCCGGCGCCTTCATTGCCGAGGCCGAGGCCAGCGGCCTGATCATCCCCCTGGGCCATTGGGTCTTGCAGGAAGCGGCCACGACCCTGCGCCGCTGGCAGAGCGACCCCGCCCACGCCGCCTGGGCACAGCCGCTGACCATGGCCGTCAACGTCAGCCCCCGGCAGTTCCGGGAGCCGGATTTTGTCGATCGCGTCCACGCCATCCTGGAGCAACTGGGCCTGAACGCCCTGTCGCTGGAACTGGAGCTGACCGAAACCGTGGTCGCCGACGATCTGGACGCCACCCTGGAGAAAATGCAGCAGCTGCGCCGCTACGGCGTGCGCTTCGCACTGGACGATTTCGGCACCGGCTACTCCAGCCTGTCCTACCTCAAGCGCCTGCCCATCGACACGCTGAAAATCGACCGCTCCTTCGTCATGGACATCGACGCGCCCACCCCCGCCGTCCTGGGCGGCAAACGCCCGGCAGTGCTGATCGAGGCCATCATCGCCATGGCCCACCAGCTCAACATGCAGGTACTGGCCGAAGGGGTGGAAACCCCGGCGCAGCTGGCACACCTGAAGGCCTCGGGCTGCGACATCTTCCAGGGCTATTTCTTCAGCAAGCCGCTGCCCGAAGCGCAATTGCAACCCTGGGCTGCCGCCCGGATGTAGGAAGGCAAAGGCCCCCTGCGCTGCTAATCGCGTTTATCCAGCGCCATGGCCGGCATGGGGTGGCCGTACACCCGGGCAATGCGCTCCCTGAGCGGGGGGTGAGCATCCAGCCAGTGCGCCAGGCGGTTGCTGTCCGGCACTTCGGCCAGCAGCATGTGCTGCACCAGGGGGTGGTGCAATCCGGCATGGCTGCGCCGGTCGTGGTGCCAATGGCCGCGCTCGCGCTGCGCCTGCTGGCGCTGGTACAGCACCTTGCGCAGCACCCCGCCGATACCGGCCGGGTTGCGCGTCCATTGCAGCGCCCGGGCATCGGCCAGCCACTCGCGCTGGCGCGAAACGGCTGCCTTGAGCAGCTTGCCGCTGAACCACCCCACCCAGCCCGCCGCCATGATGGCGCTGCCGAACCAGCGCCCCAGCCCACCGCCTTCCTCGCGCAGGGTGGCGCCAAAGTTATGGATCAGTTCCAACCCGTAGACCATGCCCACCAGGTGCATGTTCAGGTAGGTGTCGCCTTCCTTCAGGTGCGACAGCTCGTGCGCCACCAGGCCCTGCAGCTCGTCGCGGGTCAGGTAGTCCAGCGCCCCCTGGGTGACGGCAATCACGGCGTCCTCCGGCGCCCAGCCGGCAGCAAAGGCATTGATGGCATCCGTGCGGGCCAGCACCACCACCTGCGGCGGCTGCATGTGGGCGGCCACGCACATTTCCTGCACGGTATTCACCAGCTGCTGCTCCGGCAGGTTGCGCCCGGTCTGCGCCGGGCGGGCGCCAATCAGTTGCGCCAGCTTGCGCCCGCCCCCCTGCATGGCGTCATGCTCCACCCACCAGCCGCCGAGGATGAAGAACAGCGTCACCCCCAGGTTGGTCAGCACAAACCCGCGCGGGTACGGCCAGCCGTGCAGCAGCAGCCACCAGGCCAGCGTCAGCCCCAGGTGGACGACGCCCAGGCACAGCAGCACGCACAGGAAAAAACCCAGCAGCAGGCGGCGCGTGCGCTGGCGGGCCTGACGCTGGGTGTCCCAGAAACCTTGGGGGCGAACCATCGGCAGGGGATTAGAAACGTACCTGAGGGGCGGCGCGTTCGTGGGCCGACTGGGTCGCCTGCAGCATGTCCAGATGGGCAAAGCCCATCAGCCGGGCGATGACGAGGTCGGGAAACTGGCTGGCCTGATCGTTGTAGGCCAGGATTTCATCGTTGTACGCCTGGCGGGCAAAGCCCAGTCGGTTTTCCGTGCTGGTGATTTCCTCGCTCAGGCTTTGCATCTGGGCATCGGCCTTCAAGTCGGGATAGTTTTCGGTCAGCACCATGAGCTGGCCCAGGCTGGCGCCCAGGGCGGCCTCGGCCCCGGCCAGACCGGCCATCGCAGCCGTCTGGCCCGGATGGCGGCGGGCGGTGGCGGCCGCTTGCGCGGCCTGCCCCCGGGCGCGGGCCACGGCCTCCAGCGTGCTGGCCTCGTGCGCCATATAGCCCCGGGCCACTTCCACCAGATTGGGGATGAGGTCATGGCGACGTTTGAGCTGCACGTCGATCTGCGCAAAGGCATTGTCCACCCGGTTGCGCAACTGGCGCAGGCGGTTGTGCAGGACAACGGCCCAAAGCGCCAGCGCCGCCGCCACGCCCAAAGCGATCCAGACAGAAGTTTGCATAGTTGTTTGTCTCCCCGGTTGATAGGCTTTGCAGCCCGCAGAATCCCGCAAAATTGGCACGAGAAAGCGAAAGAAAGCCAGTATATGCAAACACCCCCCGCACCTCTGCCCCCACATCCCTCCACCCCCGACTGGCGCGACGCCCCCGGCCCCGACTGGAACTGGCTGGCGCAGGACGCCGACGGCCAATGGTTCTGGTACCGCACCGAACCGCAGCTTGGCTGGGCAGGCGGCATCTGGCGCAGCAATTCCCGCCACCAGCACCCCGCCGGACCAGGCACGCCCAACCCCGACTGGGCCAACTCCCTCCAAACCCGCCCAACCTGAAGCTGCGCAGCAAGCGAAAAGGCCCCCACCAACCACAGCGCCTCCGTCAGAGCGCAGCCCCCATAACAGGCAAGCCGCCTCCCATCTGACTCGCCGTGGCTGTCCGAGCGGAGCGCCCAAAGGGCGCAAAGCGAGTTCCACGGCGGGTATTCAAGCTGCGCAGCACGCTTTCTTTGCGTCCTTTCTTGCGCGGGCAAGAAAGGATGTCGCCCGCCGGGGCGAGACCCGGCCAGCAGCATCAAGAACAAAAACAAGAGCTTCTACCGCGCAAAAACAAAGGAATTCAGATATAAAACCATCTGAATCCCTTTATCCATCAGCGCAAGAAGCTACCTAAATATTCATTCATCGCTTCCGATGAATGGAAATGGTCGGCGCCTTGGCCGCCTGCTCCGTACTCGCCAGCGCCACCTGCACAGCCACATCCCGGGCCAGCTTCTTGTAGATAGCCGCCACCTCGCTGTCCGGCGCGGCCACCACGGTAGGCTTGCCGCTGTCCGCCTGCTCGCGGATTTGCAGCGACAGCGGCAGCGCCCCCAGGAAGTGCAGCCCCTTGTCCCGGGCCAACGCCTTGCCCCCGTCCTGACCGAAGATATGCTCGATATGACCGCAGTTGCTGCACACGTGCATGGCCATGTTTTCCACCAGCCCCAGGATGGGCACGCTCACTTTCTCGAACATCTGGATGCCTTTGCGGGCATCGGACAGGGCGATGTCCTGCGGCGTGGTGACGATGACCGCGCCGGTGACGGGGATGCGCTGGCTCATGGTCAGTTGGATGTCGCCCGTGCCGGGCGGCAGGTCGATGACGAGGTAGTCCAGGTCTTTCCAGTGCGTCTGGCGCAGCATCTGCTCCAACGCCTGCACGGCCATGGGGCCGCGCCAGATCATGGCCTGGTCGGGGTTGTCCAGCAGAAAGCCGATGGACATGAGCTGCACGCCATAGCTCTCCAGCGGTTCCATGGTCTTGCCGTCGTGGCTCTCGGGCTTCTGGCCGGTGACGCCGAACATCAGCGGCTGGCTGGGGCCGTAGATGTCGGCATCCAGCACGCCGACGCGGGCGCCTTCGGCAGCCAGCGCCAGGGCCAGGTTGGCGCTGGTGGTGCTTTTGCCCACGCCGCCCTTGCCCGAAGCCACGGCAATGATGTTTTTCACCCCCGGGAGCAACTGCACCCCCGGCTGCACGGCGTGCGAGCGCACCTGCCAGGACACGTTGGCGCTGACGTTCTGCACCCCGGCCACGGTGCGGGCTGCGGCAATCAGTTGCTGGCGCAAGGCAGCAGTGAGGCTTTGCGCCGGGTAGCCCAGCACCACGTCAAAAGCGACGTCGCCGCCCTGGATGCTGAGGTTGGCGGGCACCAGCGCTGCGCCAGTGTGCGGATCGGTGACGCCAGCCAGAGCGGCCAGCAGGTCGTGTTCAAGAATGGGCATGGTCGGAGGTCAATGCAAAAAAACAACGGCCCGAAGTCTAAGCCCCCCCGATAGCCCCTAGGGATGCTCAGCACGAATCACGCCGCCAAGTGGGTGCTGCGGATCGGGATGGGCTGCTAGGCGCAAACCACAGCCATAGCGGTGCTATGGCGAGGATTTGCAACGCTGCAGAGCGCCCGAAGCCGCGACTGCACACCCGCGCAGAGATCGTGAACAGGTTCTAACCAACAACAAACTGGTTGCGCCCCTGGGCCTTGGCCCGGTACAGGGCGGCATCGGCGCACGC
>JAHRXD010000013.1 GCA_019104825.1 Comamonas sp. | reverse complement strand
TGACCCTGGTGCAACTGCGCCAGGGCCTGCCGCCGCGCCCGCTGCAGGGGCTGCCCGTCATGAGCTTGCTGGAGGTGACGATCAAAACCGGGCGCACCCACCAGATCCGCGTGCACTTGTCCAGCCAGGGCCATGGCATTGTGGGGGACGACAAATATGGCGACTTCGCCCTGAACAAGCGCCTGCCCAAGCAGGGCCTGAACCGCATGTTTCTGCACGCCTGGCGGCTGCGCCTGAACCATCCGGCAACCGGGGAGTCTCTGACCCTGCTGACCGAGCTACCGCCGGAATTGGCGCAATTCATTGACTGTTGAGAGGAATACCGTGGCACAACGCCGTTTTGACTTGCTGGCCTTTGACTGGGACGGCACCCTGTTCGACTCCACCGTGGCGATTACGCGCAGCATCCAGCAGGCCGTGCTGGACGTGGGCGGGCAACGCCCCAGCGACGAGCAGGCGGCCTACGTGATTGGCATGGCGCTGGGGCCGGCGCTGGCCCATGCTGCGCCGGACGTGCCGCGTGAAAAGCACACCGAACTCTCCAACCGCTACCGCTACCACTATCTGAAATTGCAAGCGCAGGTGACCTTGTTTGCGGGCATCGAGCCGTTGCTGGGCGAGTTGCGCTCCCGTGGGCATTACCTGGCCGTGGCCACGGGCAAAAGCCGGGTGGGGCTGAACAGCGCCTTGCAGCAGGCGCAACTGGGCGCCTTGTTCGATGCCACGCGCACGGCGGACGAAACGGCAGGCAAGCCCAACCCCCTGATGCTGCATGAACTGATGGCCGAGCTGGACGTGCCCGCCGAGCGTGTGCTGATGATTGGCGACACCACGCACGACCTGCTCATGGCCCGCAATGCCGGCTGCGCCAGCGTGGGCGTGGCCTACGGGGCGCACGATGCGGCCATGTTTGCCCAGTGCCCGCCGCTGTTTACCGCGCAGACTGTGGCGCAACTGCGTGATTGGTTGTGCAACCACGGCTAAATCGGGGTTTTGCCTGAAGGGCGCTGGCATACACTGGCGCCCTTCTCTTTATTTGCTTTAGCAGGATAGGCATCCATGAACGCATTGCCGCCCTCGGGAGGGCCCCAGCAACCCGGACAGGACTTGTGGCAGCAGCCAGGGCAGAACGGTGCGGATGCCGGGTGGGAGCGCGACGTGCTCGAACGCCTGGTGTTTGCCACGGTCAACGAGCAGCGGGCGGCCCGCCGCTGGCGGATTTTCTGGCGTCTGGTGTGGATCGGCCTGGCGGGTGCCGCCATCTGGTTTTTCAACAAAGAGGGGGCGACCACGGCCGTCTCCGGCCCGCACACGGCGGTGGTGGAGATCAAGGGCGCCATCGCCAGCGGTGCCGATGCCAGCGCCGAATCGGTCAATGCCGCCATGCGCTCGGCGCTGGAGGATTCCGGCTCGCGGGCGCTGGTGCTGCTCATCAACTCGCCCGGCGGCAGTCCGGTGCAGGCCGGCATGATCAACGATGAAATCGTGCGTTTGAAAGCCCTGTACCAAAAGCCGGTGTATGCCGTGGTGGAAGAAAGCTGCGCCTCGGCGGCCTACTACATCGCCGCCGCTGCCGATGAGATTTACGTGGACAAGGCCAGCATCGTCGGCAGCATCGGCGTGCTGATGGACGGCTTTGGCTTTACCGGCACGATGGAAAAGCTCGGGGTCGAGCGGCGCCTGCTCACTGCCGGGTCGAACAAGGGCATGCTCGACCCGTTCAGCCCGCTGACCGAAGAGCAGCGCGTCCATGCCCAGCAGATGCTGGACACCATTCACCAGCAGTTCATCGACGTGGTGAAGCAGGGCCGGGGCAAGCGCCTGCACGAAACCGACGAAACCTTCAGCGGCCTGTTCTGGACGGGCGAGCAGGCCGTGGCCCTGGGGCTGGCCGACAAGCTGGGTTCCCTCGACTCGGTGGCCCGCGACATCGTGCAGGCCGAGGAGATCATCGACTACACCCGCCGCGAGAACATGGCCGAGCGCCTGGCCAAGCGCTTTGGCGCCGCCCTGGGGGCCGGTGCCGTGCAGGCCGGTAAAAGCTGGGGAGTGACGATTCATTGAAAAAGGGAGCTGTTTGCGCTGATGAATAAACGATTTCAGGTGCTATTGATCCTGAAATTCTTGTTGAATCAGCGGAAACAGCTCCTTTTTTATTGGCCAAAGGCAAACACGGTTGGAACGTGCTTGTCCGGCTGCCAGTCCCGCCGTCGCCAGTCGGCCACGCTGCGCGACTGGATGGCGGCATCGGCCAGGGTCAGGCCGCTGGCCACGGCCAGCCGGGTGCCCGGTTGCAGCGTGGCCAGCAAGGCCTGCCACAGGGCCGGGTTGCGGTACGGGGTTTCGATGAAGATGTGCGCTTGGCCGGTCTTCAGGCTGACGCTTTCCCACTGGCGGATGTGCTGGCAGCGCTCGGCACCGTCTTGCGGCAGGTAGCCGTGAAAGGCAAAACTCTGGCCGTTCAGGCCGCTGGCCGCCAGCGTCAGCAGCAGCGAAACCGGCCCGACCAGCGGCACCACCGTGGCCCCCAGGTCGTGCGCCGCACGCACTACCGAGCTGCCCGGGTCGGCCACGGCGGGCATCCCGGCCTCGCTGACCAGCCCCATGTCGTGGCCATTCAGCAGGGGTTCCAGCAGTGCCCGGGCATCCCAGGCCGGGGCCGCACCGCCGCCTGCGTGGTCGCCTTTTTTATGCACGTGGCGCGGCAGCTCCCGAATGTCCTGCGCCTGCAGGGGCGCGGCCAGCGGGGCCAGGGCGTCGATGCGTTTCAGGTAGGCGCGGCAGCTTTTCGCGTTCTCGCAGACCCAATGGGTCAGCCGCGCCGCCTGCTGCAAGGTGGCCGCAGGCAGCACCGCATCCAGCGGCGTCTGGCTGGCGCAGCCGAAGTCCAGGGGCGCGGGCACCAGGAACAGCCGCCCCATAGTCAGTGTGCGCGATACGGTCACGGCAACGGCACCCCGGCCTCGCGCAGCAGGCGGGCGGTGGCAATCAGCGGCAGGCCGATCAGCGCCGTCGGGTCGTCGCTGTGGATGGCTTCCAGCAGGCTGATGCCCAGGCTTTCGCTTTTGGCGCTGCCCGCGCAGTCGTACGGCTGGTCGATGTGCAGATAGCGCTCGATTTCGGCATCGCTCAGGGTGCGGAACTGCACCGTCACGCGGCTGGTATGGCTTTGGCAGAAGCCGCCGTGCTGGCACACCACGGCAATCGCCGTGTGAAAGACCACGCTGCGGCCCCGCATGGCCTGCAATTGCGCCACGGCCCGGTCGTGCGTGCCCGGTTTGCCCAGGGCATGGCCATCCAGGTCGCACACTTGGTCGGAGCCGATGACGATGGCATCGGGGTGCACCGCCGCCACGGCCCGGGCCTTGGCCAGCGCCAGGCGCTCGGCCAGCTGCGGTGGGGTTTCGCCCGGCAGGGGCGTTTCATCGATCAGGGGCGCGGCGGCGGTAAAGGGCAGGCGCAGGCGCTGCAGCAATTCACGCCGGTAGCGCGAGGTGGAGCCCAGGATGATCGGGCGAACCAGAGAGGAGGGGGGGGAGACATCAGGCATGGGCGGATTCTCTTACACTGCCGCCCTATGTCGAAAGAACCCAAAGCATTCAACGCCCAGCACATCGATATTGCCGCCTTTGCCCGCGGGCAGGAGTCTCTGGCGCAACAGACCTCGGCAGCGGCTTTCCCCCGCCTGGCCGAAGAACTGCAAGGCGATCCGGCTGCGCAGCCGGTGGCCTGGCAGGCCCAGGGGCAGTGGCATGCGCAAACCGGCGGGGCGGGCCAGCCCTGGCTTGATCTGGCGGTGCAGGCCACGGTGACGCTGACCTGCCAGCGCTGCCTGCAGCCGGTAGAGGTGCCGCTGGATGTGCAGCGGGCATTTCGCTTCGTCAAGGATGAAGCCACGGCCGAAGTGCAGGACGAGGAAAGCGAAGAAGACCTGCTGGTCATCAGCCGCGACTTTGACCTGCACGCCTTGATCGAGGATGAGCTGCTCATGGAGCTGCCCCTGGTGCCCCGGCATGAACAGTGCCCCCAGCCGCTGGTCTTGAACGATGCAGCCACCCCGGCGCAGGAGGTTCAGGAACGCCCCAATCCCTTTGCCGTGCTGGCGCAGTTGCGCCAATCCCCGGATGCTCCGGGCGACAAGGATTGAGTTTGGGCTATAATCTAAGGCTTCGCGCGAAACCCCTCGTGTCTTTAATGGGCTGATCGCGTTTTTACCAACCCCTTAAGACCCAGGAGCCATCATGGCTGTTCAACAAAACAAAAAGTCCCCTTCCAAGCGCGGTATGCACCGCTCGCACAATGCACTGACCACCCCGGGTACCGCCGTGGAAGCCACCACCGGTGAAGTGCATCTGCGCCACCACATCAGCCCCAACGGCGTGTACCGTGGCCGTCAAGTGCTGAAAAACAAAGCCGAAGCTTAAATCCAGCATTGGCTGCCGAAGCAAAGCCCGCAGCTACCC
>JAHRXD010000010.1 GCA_019104825.1 Comamonas sp. | reverse complement strand
CGACGTGCCGCAGGCCGATTTCCTGGCCCCCGAGGGCTACCGCGCCGTTTACCAGACCAACGCCTACACCCGCCACGGCGAGCATGGCAATGCGCTGCTGACACGCTGGCCCGTCATCACCCACCAGCACGAGGACATTTCCGACCACCGCTTCGAGCAGCGCGGCCTGCTGCACGTGGAGGTCATGTTCCAGGGCCATCCGGTGCATGCCATCGTCGTCCACCTGGGGCTGATTCCGGGCAGCCGGGTGCGCCAGATCCAGCAGCTGCAACGCTTCATCGAGCGGGAAATTCCCCCCGGCGCCCCCCTGGTCGTCGCCGGCGACTTCAACGACTGGGGCAGCCAGCTCAAGCGGATGCTGGCCGGTTACGGCCTGTACGAGTTCGAGGCCCAGGACATGAACTCCCTGACCTACCCGGCCCGCCTGCCCCTGGCACAGCTCGACCACGTATACGTGCGCGGCCTGACCCCCCTGGGGCTGCATGTACCGCAAGGCCGCATCTGGTGGCGCATGTCCGATCACCTGCCCCTGATTGCGGAATTTCGGTTCTGAAAACAGGTTCCGAGAACGTATTTGAATCACAAATACTATTCTTTATATAGCTTCTACTACTTGCTGTATAAGCGCTAGAAGGCAATTTCCTTTAAAGAGGCAAAGGCCTTAATCGCTGCTACCATCGCGGCTATGTTTACCGACCTGGCCTCCACGTCCGCCACCGCTCCGGCAGCCACGCCCGAAGGTGCCCCGATCTCCACCGTCATCCGCCGACGCCTGCAAGACGCTGGCCAGCGCTTTCACGCCAACGACAACATTGCCGATTTCATCGAGCCGGGCGAGCTGGCCCAGCTCCTGGACGAGGTGACGGAGAAAATGCAGGGCGTCCTCGACAGCCTGGTCATCGACACCGAGAACGACCACAACACCCGCGACACCGCGCGGCGCGTGGCCAAGATGTACGTCAAGGAAGTCTTCCAGGGCCGCTACGTCCAGCCCCCGGTGCTGACCGAATTCCCCAACGCCGAACACCTGAACGAGCTGATGATCGTCGGCCCCATCACCGTGCGCAGCGCGTGCAGCCACCACCTCTGCCCGGTGATCGGCAAGCTGTGGGTCGGCATCCTGCCCAACAAGCATTCCAACGTCATCGGCCTGTCGAAATACGCCCGGCTGGTCGATTGGGTCATGGGCCGACCGCAAATCCAGGAAGAAGCCATCGTCCAGCTGGCCGACATCATCATGGAAAAAACCCGCCCCGACGGTCTGGCCGTGGTCATGGAATGCTCGCATTTCTGCATGTCCTGGCGCGGCGTGCGCGAGATGGACAGCAAGATGCTCAACTCCGTCATGCGCGGCGCCTTCCTGAAAGACCCCAACCTGCGGCGCGAATTTCTGTCGCTCATCCCTGGCCGCCAGGGCGGATAAAACGGGAACCACCATGCCCGCCCGCCGGCTGCGCCGCATCCCCCTGCTCCTGCTGTGCAGCGCCCCGCTATGGGGCAGCGCCGCCCCGGCAAGCTGGTACTGGTGGCACAGCCGCCTGGACAGCGACGTGCGTGTCTGCGCCCAGTTCATGCCCGACCAGGGCTGGACACGCGGCAGCGGGCCGTTCAACAACCCACGCTGCAGCGCCGACCCGGCAGTAACGCCCCGGCGCTGACCATCTGCCCCCGTTCCACCCATGCCCACCCTGCAAACGCTGACGGCGTTCTTCAGTCTCTGCGTGCTGCTGGCCCTGAGTCCGGGGCCGGACAACCTGTTCGTCCTCATGCAATCGGCCCAGCGCGGCTGGCGCGTGGGGCTGGCCGTGGTCGTCGGCCTGTGCCTGGGCATCCTGGGGCACACCGCCGCCGTGGCCTTCGGGCTGGCCGCGCTGGTGGCCGCATCGCCTGCGGCCTTCACGGTGCTGAAGCTGGCCGGGGCAGCCTACCTGCTGTACCTGGCCTGGGGAGCGCTGCGTGCGCCCGTTCAGGTCAGCGCTACGGCAACAGCGACGCACGCTGCACCGCTGTCCTGGCGCCAAACCCTGCGCATGGTCGGGCGGGGTGTGGTGATGAATATCACCAACCCCAAAGTGTTGATCTTCTTCCTGGCCCTGCTGCCGCAGTTCGCCGACGCCGGACGCGGGGCCATCGCCCTGCAAATCGTGGTGCTGGGCAGCGTGTTCATGCTGGCCACGCTGCTGGTGTTCAGCGCCATCGCCCTGTTCAGCGGCTGGTTCGGCAGCCTGCTGCAAGGCTCGGCGCGGGCGCAACGGCTGCTCAACCGTCTGGCCGGGTTGGTCTTTGTCGGCCTGGCGCTGCGCCTGGCAACGCTGCAACGCGCAATGTAAAAACCAATAAAAAAAACCCAAGGGCGCAAGCCCTTGGGTTTTGGTGTCCTGGTCGGGGTGAGAGGATTCGAACCTCCGGCCTCTACGTCCCGAACGTAGCGCTCTACCAGGCTAAGCTACACCCCGTTTTTTAGCGTTGTCCGCCAAAGCGTCGGATTTTAGCGCGAAAGCGTGACGTATTTCAGGTTCGGCGCAATAAAAGCTGGCCGGCCAGTTGCCGCATGGCATCGGTATAGGCGTTGGCAGGCAGCGGGGCCAGGGCGTCGATGGCCCGCTGGGCCTCGGCGTGGGCGGCTTCGCGGGTGGCATCCAGGGCCCCAGTGCTGCGCACGATCTGCAGGATGGCTTGCAACTGGTCAGCACTGCCGTTTTCGATAGCGCTGCGCACCACGGCAGCGTCAGCGGCATCCGCACGCTGCATGGCGATGATGAGCGGCAGGGTGTTCTTGCCTTCGCGCAGGTCGTCGCCCAGGTTTTTGCCCATTTCCTGTGCGTCGCCGTCGTAGTCGAGGACGTCGTCGATGATCTGGAAGGCCGTGCCCAGCGCCTGCCCGTAGGTAGCGCAGGCAGCTTCCACCACGGCACTGGCGCCGGCAAGCTGGGCGGATATCTGGGCGCTGGCCTCGAACAGCTTGGCGGTTTTGGAGCGGATGACGTGCAGGTAGCCCGCTTCGTCCAGATCGGCGTCGTGGGTGTTGATGAGCTGCATCACCTCGCCCTCGGCAATGATGTTGGTCGCGTCCGACAGCACTTTCAGGATCGGCAGGCTGCCGACTTCCACCATCATCTGGAAAGAGCGGGTGTGCAGAAAATCGCCCACCAGCACGCTGGCCGGGTTGCCGAAGGTTTCGTTGGCCGTGGGGCGACCCCGGCGTAGGGTCGATTCATCGACCACGTCGTCGTGCAGCAGGGTGGCGGTATGGATCAGCTCCACCACGGCGGCCAGCTTGTATTTGTCCGCACTGCTCACGCCCAGGGCGCCGGCCGTGAGCAGCACCAGAGCCGGGCGCAACCGCTTGCCGCCGGCGGCGATGATGTAGCGTGCAACCTGCCCGATCATGGCGACGCTGGTGTCCAGGCGCTGGGCGATCACTTGATCGAGTGCCTGCATGTCGCTGGCGATCAGGGCGAGGGGGGAGGGGGAAGAAGCTGAGGAAGTCAAGATAGTGGCCACCGGTAAGACCGCGCCATTATAGGAAGGCCACCGCCGTCGGCAGGGCCAGGCGCAGGACTGCACTTGGCAGAATTTCCGGTTTCACAGTAGAATTTGCGGTTCCCGTGGAAATGGGTTCACGTGGAAGATTCAAAACTCTGAAAGAGGTTTTATGTACGCGGTCATAAAAACCGGCGGCAAACAGTATCGTGTTGCTGCTGGCGAAAAAATCAAGGTAGAACAGATTGCTGCGGACGTAGGCCAGGAAATCGTGCTTGACCAGGTTCTGGCTGTCGGTAACGGCGCCGAGCTGAAGGTGGGCACGCCCCTGGTGTCCGGCGCTAGCGTGAAGGCAACCGTTGTTGCCCATGGCAAGCACGACAAGGTGCGTATTTTCAAGCTGCGTCGTCGCAAACACTACATCAAGCACCAGGGCCATCGTCAGCAGTTCACCGAACTGCAGATCGTGGCGATTGCCGGTTAATCTGTCAGGAGCTAAGTCATGGCACAGAAAAAAGGCGGCGGCTCTACGCGCAACGGACGTGATTCCAAGCCAAAAATGCTGGGTGTGAAAGCCTTCGGCGGCGAGTTGATCAGCGCAGGCTCGATCATCGTGCGCCAGCGCGGCACCAAGTTCCACCCCGGCAACAACGTCGGCATCGGTCGCGACCACACCCTGTTTGCTTTGGTCGATGGTCACGTGTCCTTTGAAACCAAAGGCGCCCTGTCCAAGCAAACCGTCAACATCAGCCCTGCTGCCTAAGCACTGCTGAGCGACGCCAAAGCCCCGCTGGTCGGGGCTTTGCTATTTTCCGGGCCTGCTGGCGTATGCTGCGGGCCTTGCTGCACGAAGCGGCATTTTTTTGTGAAAGCCACGCCCCACCATGAAATTCGTCGATGAAGCCACCATAGAAATTGTTGCCGGGGACGGCGGCAACGGCGCCGCATCGTTCCGGCACGAAAAATACAAGGAATTCGGCGGCCCCGACGGGGGCGACGGCGGGCGCGGCGGTTACGTCTACGGCGTGGCCGATCCCAATTTGAACACCCTGATCGACTACCGCTACACCCGCCGCTACGAGGCCGGGCGCGGCGAGAACGGCATGGGCTCGGACATGTTCGGCGCGGCGGGCAAGGACATCACGCTGCGCTTTCCGGTGGGCACCATCCTGCGCGACCAGGCCACGGGCGAGGTGCTGCACGAGCTGCTGACGCCGGACGAGCGCATCGTGCTGGCCCGGGGCGGGGACGGCGGCTTTGGCAACCTGCGCTTCAAAAGCGCGGTGAACCGTGCGCCGCGCCAGAAAACGGTGGGCCGCCCGGGTGAACGCTTCGGCCTGCAACTGGAGCTGAAGGTGCTGGCCGACGTGGGCCTGCTGGGGATGCCCAATGCGGGCAAGTCCACCTTCATCACCGCCGTCTCGAACGCCCGCCCGAAGATTGCCGATTACCCGTTCACCACGCTGCACCCCAATCTGGGCGTGGTGCGCGTCGGGCCGGAGCAGAGTTTTGTCGTGGCCGACATCCCCGGCCTGATCGAAGGCGCCTCCGAAGGCGCGGGCCTGGGCCACCAGTTTCTGCGCCACTTGCAGCGCACGCGGCTGCTGCTGCACATCGTCGATCTGGCGCCGTTCGACGACGGGGTCGATCCCGTGGAGCAGGCCCATGCCATCGTGGGCGAACTGAAGAAGTACGACGCCGAGCTGTTCGGCAAGCCGCGCTGGCTGGTGCTGAACAAGATCGACATGATTCCCCAGGCCGAACGCGCCGCGCGGGTGAAGGACTTCGTCAAGCGCTTCAAGTGGAAAGGCCCGGTGTTCGAAATCTCGGCCCTGGCCCGCGAAGGCACCGACCTGCTGGCGAAAAATATTTACCAGCACGTGCGCCAGCAGCAGCGCACCGAGCAGCCCGACCCGGCGCAGCAAGACCCCCGGTTTGCGCAAGACGATTGAGTATTTGAAAAATCAGTAGCTGCTTCCGATGATAAATAAAAGATTTCAGATATAAAAATATCTGAAATCAAGGAATAACGCGCGGAAACAGCTATCTTTATTGCCACCCTGCATTCATTCCTGAAACCTCTACCAGCCATGTCAGTTGTACAAGAAGCACGGCGCATCGTCGTCAAGGTCGGCTCCAGCCTCGTCACCAACGAAGGGCGCGGCCTGGATGAGGCCGCCATCGGGGAATGGGCACGCCAGCTGGCTGCCCTGGTACACGGCGCAGACGGCACGCGCCGCGAGCTGATCATGGTCTCCAGCGGCGCGATCGCCGAGGGCATGAAGCGCCTGGGCTGGAAAACCCGCCCCACGGAGCTGCACGAACTGCAGGCCGCTGCCGCCGTCGGCCAGATGGGGCTGGTGCAGATGTACGAAACCAAGCTGCGCGACCACCAGGTCGGCAGCGCCCAGGTGCTGCTGACCCACGCCGACCTGGCCGACCGCGAGCGCTACCTGAACGCCCGCTCCACCCTGCTGACCCTGCTGCGCCTGGGCGTGGTGCCGGTCATCAACGAGAACGACACCGTGGTCAATGACGAGATCAAGTTCGGCGACAACGACACCCTCGGCGCCCTGGTGGCCAATCTGGTCGATGCCGACGTGCTGATCATCCTGACCGACCAGCCCGGCCTGTATACCGCCGACCCGCGCAGCACCCCGGATGCCGCCTTCGTCCACCAGGCCCGCGCGGGCGACCCGGCGCTGGAGGCGATGGCCGGCGGCGCCGGCTCGTCCATCGGCAAGGGCGGAATGCTGACCAAAATTCTGGCCGCCAAGCGGGCGGCCGGTTCGGGCACCTCCACCGTCATCGCCTGGGGGCGCGAGCCGGACGTGCTGCTGCGCCTGACGCAGGGCGAGGCCATCGGCACGGCGCTGATCGCGCCGACGCAGAAAATCCAGGCCCGCAAGCAGTGGATGATGGACCACCTGCAACTGCCCGGTGCGGTGCAGGTCGATGCCGGGGCCGCCGCCAAGCTGCAAACTGCGGGCAAAAGCCTGCTGCCCGTGGGCATGGTGGCGGTGGCGGGCGAGTTCTTCCGGGGCGACGTGATTGCCGTGCGCGACCCGCAGGGCCGGGAAATTGCCCGGGGCCTGGCCAACTACTCCAGCGCCGAGGCGCGGCTGCTGTGCAAGCACAGTTCGGACGAAATCGCCCAGGTGCTGGGCTACAGCGCCGAGCCGGAAATGGTGCATCGCGACAACATGGTGGTGCTGCACTGAGAGCGGGTCTACTTCAATACGACGGCACGGCCTGGAAGTAATACACCTGCCCGCGCCCGGCGTCCTTGGCCTGGTACAGGGCCGTATCGGCATGGCGCAACAGCTCGGCAAAGCTGGTGCCATGCTCGGGGTAGATGCTGACGCCGCCGCTGACGCCGTACACCGCCTGCAGATTCTCCCCATGCCACCAGCACGGCGTGGCACACGCCTGGAGTACGCGGATGATGACCTCGCGCACGTCCACCAGGGTGCAGCCGGGCAGCAGCAGCACGAACTCGTCGCCGCCGAGCCGGCACACCGTATCGCTCATCCGCGCCACCTGCTGTAGCTGCTGGGCAATGTGGACCAGGACATGATCGCCCGCCGCGTGGCCCCAGCGGTCATTGACTTCCTTGAACCCGTCCAGGTCCAGGTACAGCAGCCCGATGGCGCCCGCCTCGCGCTGCGCTGCCGCAATGGCCTGCTCGATGCGGTCCTGGAGCAGCGTCCGGTTGGGCAGCCCGGTAAGCGGGTCGTGCAGGGCCATTTCCTGCATCCGGTCCTTCTCGACCTGCAGGGCTTTTTGCGTGCGCCGGCGCCGCTCCAGCTCGCGCACGAACAGCAGGGCCAGCCCCAGATTGCCCAGAAACAGCAGCAGGGCGATGCCGCCCAGCGTCCAGGCGCTGCTGCGCCAGGGGGCCAGCACGGCGTCCCGGGCCTGCACGACATTGACCAGCAGGGGCATGGCCGTCACATGCTCGAAACTGTGGATGCGCTCGATGCCGTCCAGCACCGATGGCCGCGTGAACACCCCGGCCTGGCTGGCGGTGTAACGCCGCAAGTTCTCGCTACCGGCCAGCGTATGGGGCCAGGGCAGCGCCGACAGGGCCGGAAAGCGCAGCAGCACCTGGCCATCCATCCGAATCAGATTGATCGCGCTGCCGGGCGCCATGTGCATGCCCGCAACCCACTGCTGCAACCGCTGCAGCGGCACGAAGGCCACAATGACGCCGCCCAGGCGGCCATCGGCCTGCTGCCAGGCCCGCGCCAGCGGCAGCACCTGCGGGCCATCCTGGACGAGTACCTGGGGCACCCCGATGGCCAGCCCCATATCCGGCTGGCGCTGCAGCGCCTGGAAGAAGTCCCGCTGGACCAGGTCGATCTGCTCCTGCCCGAAGGCCATGTCCCGCACGCCCCGGCCCTGGGCATCGAGCAGAAGCAGGGCGCTGCCCGAAACGGCCAGCATGGCCTGGGCGTCAACCCCCTGCAGCCCGTCGTTCTGCAAGGTGCTGCGCATTTGCAGCACGTCCCGATCGACATCGGCCAGCACCCATTCCAGTCCTACGGCCAGGGTGTGGCTCAGGTTGCGGCTGGCCCGCTCGGCGTTGTCCAGCAAATCCTGGTGCATGGCCCACAGATTGCGGGCCAACAACCCGCCCATGCCCAGCGAAACCAGCAAGGACAACAGCACGAGGCGATGAAAAAAATAACGGGCGAGCAACATACCGTTCAATGCCGACCAGCAGCACCCAGACATTGATCTGGCCCATTGTAAAAATAAGGTTTTATTCTTTGCCTAGGGTTTGCGTGGGGCCGCCGCTGCCAGGCCCGCGCCGCGCACCTGGACCGTGACGGCATCGAGCTTGCGCCCCTGCCGGTCGACGATTTCCAGCACATGCTGGCCGGGCATGGGCAGCCAGGCCAGTTGCGCCCCGCCCCCCAGGATGCGGCCATTCAGGCGCCAGCGCACGGCGCTGCTGCTGGAGCGCAGCCACAGGCGCTGCTGGGCGGAGGGGATGTCCGGATCCAGCGCCAGGATGGTGCCCGAGGCGGGCGCCAGAATCCGGGGGGCAAAGCCCTGGGTCTGGCCGCTGTCGTGTTCCGTGGCCCCCGCCCGCGCGAAATCGGTTTGCGCCGAGCCGGTGACAAACCACTCCTGGCGGTCGGCATCCAGCCCCTGCCCGTCAAAGCGCACCCACTGCTGCTGCACCCCGGACGGGGGCACGGGGGCGCGGCTGGGCTGCTGGCGGTGCAGGTAGTCCATCACCTCAGCCCACACAGGGGCGGCGCCGCTGCTGCCGCTGACGTCGTGCATGGCCGCGCCGCTGGCATTGCCGACCCAGACGCCAACGGTGTAGCGCTGCGACCAGCCGATGGCCCAGTTGTCGCGCATGTCCTTGCTGGTGCCGGTTTTGACGGCGCTCCAGAACCGGGTGGTCAGCACGCTGTCCAGCCCGAAGGTCGGCGCCCGCGCCAGGCTGTCGGCCAGGATGTCGCCCACGATGAAGGCCGCCTGGGGGCTGGTGGCCCGGTGCAGCGGTGGCAGCGCTGGCGAAGGTGCCTGGGCGGCGTCCGGCAGCGGCCCGGCCACGGGCTGCCACAGCCCGCCGTTGGCCAGGGCGCGGAAGGCGTTGGCCAGGCGCAGCAGATCGACCTCGCTGCTGCCCAGCGCCAGGCTGTAGCCGTAGTAGCCGGCGGGCTGGGGCAAATCCAGCCCGAACTGCGCCAGTTGCTGGTAGAAATCCTCCACCCCGACCATGGTCAGCGTGCGCACGGCGGGCACGTTCAGCGACGATGCCAGCGCCACCCTGGCCGAGACCCAGCCCTTGAAGCGCCGGTCGTAGTTCTGCGGGATATACAGGCCCGCGCCGGTGTTGATGTGGGCGGCGGAATCCTCGATCAGCGAGGCCGCCGTCAGCCGCCGCTGCTCCAGCGCCTGGGCGTACAAAAAGGGTTTGAGGGTGGAGCCGGGCTGGCGCTGGGCCAGCACGCCGTCTACCTCCTGCGCCTGGCTCAGGCTGCCCGAGGAGCCGACCCAGGCCAGCACCTGACCGCTGGCGTTGTCCAGCACCAGCACGGCGCCGTCTTCCACGTTGTTGCCTTGCAGCTCGCGCAGGTGGCGCTCCAGGCTGTCCACCGCCACGCGCTGCACGTCAGCATCAAGGGTGGTGGCAATGCGTGCGGGCAGCGCCTGCCCTGGCCGCTCCTTCGGCCACTGCGCCAGCACGCGCTGCGCCCAGTGCGGGGCGATGCCTGCGCTGGCCGGCCACAGCCGGGCGGCCAGCACCTGTTCCGTGCGCCAGCGTACGGCGCTGCAATCGGGCCGGGGGCGCTTTTGCACGGCGGCGACGCTTTGCAGCACGCCGCAGGCGCGTTGGCCGACGACGCCGACCTTGGCGTTGGGGCCACGGATGAGGGCGGCGGCAATCGCCGCCTCCTGCGCGTCCAGGCCGTGCGCGGCCTTGCCGAACAGGGTGCGGCTCAGGGCGTCCAGCCCGACCAGTTCGCCGCGAAAGGGCACCAGGTTGAGGTAAGCCTCCAGGATTTCGTCCTTGCGCCAGTTGCGCTCCAGGCGCGTGGCGGCCACGGCCTGGCCCAGCTTCTGCCCCAGGCTGCGCCCGCCTGCCGGGGTGCGCCAGTCTTCGTCCAGCAGCCCGGCCAGTTGCATGGTGATGGTGCTGGCGCCGCGCGTTTTCTGGTGCCACAGATTGCCCCAGGCGGCGGCCGATACGGCCTGCCAATCGACCCCGCTGTGCGCGTAAAAGCGCTGGTCCTCGCTGGCCAGCAGGGCCAGGCGCAGGGCGGCGGAAACGTCGGCCAGCGCCACCCAGTCGCCTTGGCGCACCTGACGGTTGGTGCGCACGCGCTGCAGCACCTGCCCGTCGTGGGCCAGCACCAGGGTTTCGGACGGGCGGTGCGCGGCCACCACCTCGCGGTAGCTGGGCAAGGCCTGCGCCGCGCCGGGCAGCAGGCCGCCCAGCAGCATGAGGATGGCGACGCTGCGTTTCACCCGGGCGCCCCTGTCGGCCAGAGCATGGTGTGGCTGGAAGATTGAATAAAAATAGCTTGTTCCGCTTGAATGGAAAGGTTTTCAGATACTTTCATACCTGAAATCCTTATTAAACAAGCGGAACAAGCTATCGTTATCGAGAACACCTTATTCCGGGCGCACCGGCGTTTTGGCGGCATCCCCGATCACGGTGTTCCACGGCAGGATGGTGTGGCGCAGCACCAGGCCGTTTTGCACGTAGGGGTCGGCCTGGACGAAAGCCTCGATCACGCCGGGGTCGGCGCAGTCGAACAGAAAGGTGGCGCTGTCCGGCGGGTCGCCGACGGTGCCGCCCAGCACCATTTCGCCCCGGCCCTGGGCGGCCCAGGCAGCGGCAAGGTGGGCATTGCGAAATTCGCCCCGGCGTTGCAGGTAGTCGGCGCTGTAGTGGTAGGTCAAGAGGTAGTGCATGTTGATGTTCTCCTTGGTGCGGTAAACGGGAACGGGGGATTTATGGAGCGCCGATTGTCCAGCGATCATTGGGCGCTTCCCCGAACATTTCCGGCGCGTACAGCGCCTCGACCCGCGAGGGCGGCAGGGCGAAGCTGCCGGCATTGTTCAGGCGCAGGGTGTATTCGACGCTGGTGGCGCCCTGGCCCAGGTAGCTCCAGTAGGCGCGGTAGCTGTCCTGGCCGCGCTCGACGAAGGCCGGGGTGCGCCACCAGCTGGTAGCGCGGTTCTCGCCCTGCGTGGCAATCTCCGAATCACGGCCCAGGCCGCTGCCCAGGATGGTGGCCCCGGCAGGGATGGGGTCGGTCACGGCCACCCAGGTCATGTCGGCGCTGGCCTCCACCTCCAGGCGCACGCGCACGATGTCGCCGCGCTGCAGGCGTTGCAGATCGGCGCCCTGCAACGGCGTCACGGTTTTGCGCAGGCGGTAGCCGGCGTCGAAGGCCTGGGTGCGCGGCACGGCGGCAATCGACTGGACGGCCACCCACGGCTTGCCTGTGCCCCGGTGTTGCACGCTGAACTGGCCCAAGGCACGCTCGCCCCAGGGCAGGAACAGGGTGTTGGCCGGCAGGGGCGCATCCAGGGCGCTGCTGCCGGTGGGCAGCAGGCGGCTGGGCTGGGCCTGCGCGGCAGCGGCGGCAACCTTGGAGGGGCTGCTGGCCTGTTGCAGGGTTTTCCAGCTCAAGGTCTGCGTGCTGGCATTGAGCATGGCGGTGGTGTCGCCCGTCACCGGATCGCGCTCGTAGGTGCTGCTGAACCGGCGCAGTGCCAGCCCCGCCCACAGGTTGGCAGTGGTGGTGTGCCAGGCGCCGCTTTGTTGCCGCGCCAGCAGGCCGGTGACCAGGCGCGGGCGTTCATCGTCCCACTCGGGGTTGCCGATGGTGGCCAGCAGCAGGCGGGCGGCATTCACGTCCGGCCCCTGCATCAGCCACCACCAGTAATCCTGCTGGTCGGTGGAGAACACCACCTGCGTGCCCTGGTAGGACAGGCGGTTGCGCAGAATCTGCCACGCCTCCTGCTGGAGCTGGGCGCGGCCCGGCACCTGGACGTGGGCCAGCACGGTCAGCCAGTCCAGCACGCTGTGCGTGGGCCAGCGGATGGGGTCGATATCCAGGCTGTCGAGCAGGGCCGGGGTGGCCTTGCCGTCCAGCGCCAGGGCGGCAATGGCGGCCAGCTTGCGCTCGGTCAGGTCCTCGCGCGGACTCCAGAACTTGCGCTGCACCCGCCCGGTGACGAAGGCGATCAGCGCCTGCTGCATCTGCGCATGTTCGGCCTCGGGCAGGGTAAAGCGCGGGTCGAGCGGGCGCATGAAGTGCGACAGCGTGAGCAGGTGCGCCGTCAGCGTGTCGCTGCCCTGCGCCCGCGCCCCGTCCTGCGGCGGGAAGTACAGGGCCAGGCCATCGCCATCCAGGTAGGTCGGCAGGCGGCCCATGATGCTGCTCCACAGCGCGGCATCGTTCAGCCCCACGGCCCGGCTGGTGGTCTGTTCCAGACAGCTGTAGGGGTAGCGCTGCCACCAGTCGCGCAGGCCGGGCACGCCCTCATCGGGGTCGGCCAGACGCTCGCTGAAGGTCAGGCGCAAGCCACCCTTGCCCACCACGGCCTGCGGCGGCCATTGCACGGGCATTTGCACGCGGCCATCGATCTGCTCCAGCGTCGCCTGCTGGACGGCCAGGGGCACGGCGGGCAGCAGACGCTGGCTTACGGCCACGGCATCCTTGGCCCCGGTCTTGGCATCACTGGCCTGCAAATGCCAGTGCAGCAGCCCTTCATGGGCCTGCGCCAGGGCGGTGGGCACCTGCACGGCCCATTGCACGGTTTGCGCATCGCCCGCCGCGACCTCGACCTTCCGGGCGGGCAGCTCCAGGCCGGTCACCTGGGGTTGGAGCTGCACCTGCATGGCCTGATCGGTGGTGTTGCGCACGGTGAA
>JAHRXD010000099.1 GCA_019104825.1 Comamonas sp. | reverse complement strand
ATGGCAAACAGGTTGTACGGCCACTCGGGCAAATGGCGCGGGCGGCGGTAGCAGTGCGAGACGCCGGGCAGCAGGGCAATTTTTTGGCCCAGCGCGGCCACCTGGGCATCGTCCACGTCCCACACGCTCATGCCGTTGGCGGTGTAGCCCAGGCGGTAGTGGTTGGGCACGGCGCCGATGCGGCGGATCAGGCCGCTGGCCAACATGCTGGCCATGCGCTCGCGCACCTGCTCGCCGCTGACGCCCAGCATGGCCCCCACGGCTTCGTAGGGGCGGGCCACCAGGGGCAGGCCGCCCTGGGTGGCGGCGATCAGGGCACGGTCAAAATCATTCAAGGCCATCGTCGGCTCCTTGGCTGGCCAGGGCGGGCAGGCGCAGCTCGACAAAAAATTCTTCTTCCTTGGGAAAGGCATACACCGGCAGGCCCGCCGCCTCCTGGATGCGGGCAATGGCGTCCTGCGCCAGCGCCGGAGTTTCGGCGGCGACGACGAACCACATGTTCAGCCGGTGCGTGCGCCGGTAGTTGTGCGCCACCTCGGGGAAGCTGTTGACCACGGTATTGACCACGTCGAAGCGATCTTCGGGCACCGCCAGGGCGGCCAGCACGAACTGCCCCCCGGCGCGTTCGATCTGGAACAGGGGGCCGAAGCGGGTCAGCACGCCTTGCGCCAGAAGCTGGTGCAGGCGCTCGATGACGCGGTCTTCGCTCCAGCCCAGTTGCGCCCCGACGGTGGCAAACGGGCGGTCGTCCAGGGGAAAGCCGCCGTGCAGGTGGTTGATGAGCTGGGCATCGGCGGGCGTCAGGCCCAGGAGGGTGGAAGGGGGAGTGGGCATAGTGCTTATCTGGTACAAATTTAATATCTGCTTGCGCTGGATATATAAGGATTCAAGGCATAAAGCATTCTGAAATCAAGGTATATCAAGCGGTAGCAGCTATCGCTTGAAGAGTATTGGCAAACCGCTGCGCCCCGGTCTGCTTGAAGCGGCGCAGGGAAAACAGGGTGGCCCGGGGCACTTCATGCAGGCGGGCGTGGGCCATGGCCTGTTCCACCGTCTGCAACACGGCAGCGCGATCACGCCCATGCACCATGCAGTACAGGTTGAAGTTCCAGCCCGCCGCCCGTACGCGCTGGTAGGCCAGCGTCACGCCCGGCACCTGGGCCAGGGCCAGCCCGCAGGCATCCACCTGGGCGGCCGGCACGTCGAACACCGTCATGGCGTTGGCGGAAAAACCCAGCTCGTGGTGGCGCACGACGACGCCAAAGCGGCTCATCTGTCCGGCATCCAGCCAGGCTTGCAGGCGTTGCAGCACGGCTGCCGTGCTGCACCCCAGGGCGCCGGCCCAGGCATCGAAGGGCTGTTCGACCAGCGGCAGCCCCTGCTCGGCCAGGGCCGCCAGGGGCCAGTCCTGCGCTGCCAGGGGGGCGGCCCAATGCGTGGCCCCGCTGGCGGTGGACTGCTCCTGGCGCAGGTCGAACCCGGTATCGATGCGGTAGGGCCGCACCATGGGCAGGCGCAGCACTGGCAGGCCGGTGGCCGCCTCGATGCCTTGCAGCAATTGCTCGACCTGGGCGGCATCGCTGCCCGTGGCGACGAACCACAGATTCACCGGGTGTTCGCGTTCGTAGTTGTGATTGACCCCGGCAAAGCGCGAGACGATGGCCGCCACAGCCTCCAGCCTTGCGGGCGGCACCGCCATGGCGGCCAGCAGCGAAGCGCCGCCCGCGCCGGGGGCAAAGACGGCGCCGATGCGGCTCAGCGACCCGCGCTCTTGCAGTTGGGCATAGCTGTCCAGCACCTGCGCGGTCGGCACTTGCTCGGCCCGGGCAATCGCCGCGAAGGGGGCCGCGCACAGCGGAAAGCCGCGCTGCCAGTGGTTGAGCAGGGCCAGTTCGGTCGGGCTGTGGGGCTGCTGCATGGCCTAAAACCCCATGCGCTGGGCGCGGGCGGTAAAGAAGATGCCGCTGGGCGCATCCACATCCAGGCTGGCCTGCAACTGGCGGGTGTGGGTGTCGAACACCTGCACCTGGTTGCTGTCGCGGCAGCTGATCCACACCGATTCGCCCCGGGGGGTGAACTCCATGTGCAGCACGGCCTTGCCCGGCTCGATGGTCTGCACCACTTGCTGGCTGGGGGTGTCGATGACCTGCACGCGGTGGTAATCGGGGACCGAGAAGTTTACCCACACCTGACGGCCATCCGGGCGGGCCATGACGAACACGGGCTGGCCCGCCACCGGGATGCGGCCCACTTCCTGCCAGGTGGTGGTATCGACGATCAGCACCTCATGGCGGCCAATGGCCGGCAGATAGGCGTGGTTGCCCGCAATGGCCCAGCCGCGCAGGTGGGGCATTTTGTAGACGGGCAGGGGCTGTTCCCCGCGCCCGTAGCCGCCCAGAATGCGCCGTGCCTGCGGCTGCGCGGCCCACAGGTCGACCATGGCCAGACCGTCCTCGCCAAACAGCCCGGCAATATAGGTGCGGCCATTGGGCGAGAGCAGTGCGTCGTAGGGCTGCTTGCCGATGTTCTCCAGCGTGGTGATCCGAGGCTGGCGCGGGTCGCTGCAATCGGCAATGCAGATGGCGCCCGCATCGAACAGGCTGTAGATAAAGCGCTGCTGGGGCAGGTCGGCCAGCCCCACCACGCGCGAACGTTCGCCATTGGGCATGGTGGCGGGCACGTCGGCCAGAAGCTCCAGCGTGGCGGCATTGAACACCTTGATGCCGCCGGGGGTGTAGTTTTGCGCCACCACCAGCGAACCATCGGCACTGATGGCTCCGCCAATCGAATTGCCCGCCTGCATCACGCGGTGGGTGATCCGCTGGGCCAGGATGTCCACGCGGGTCAGCCCCCCGTCGCGCCCAAAGACAAAGGCGTAGCGGGCATCGCGCGAAAACACCACCGAGGCGTGCGACAGATCGCCCAGCCCCTCGACCCGGCCAATGGCCTGGCGCGTGCTGGTGTTGATCAGCGTCAAGGCGCCCTTGGCGCGTTCGATGACGACACCCAGGTCGCCCGTGCCCTGCACTTGTGCAGCTGGGGCTTGGGAAGTCGTGCGGCTGCTGGCGCAGCCCGTTGCCAGCAGGCTGGCCCCGGCGGTAAGCGTGAGTAAAGCGCGGCGTTGCATTTAATGGGCACTCCTATGTTCTTCGGGGAAACCTTGGAAAAGTTGTTCGGCAATCCATTGCGCCTCCTGGGGCGAGAGCATGGCGCTCCACGGCGGCATCGGGGTGCCGGGAATGCCGTTGAGGATCACCGCTTGCAGGTACTCGGGCGGCTTGTGGGCCAGGGCCTCGCTGGTCAGCGCCGGGCCAAGCCCCCCGGTCAGGCGCATCCCGTGGCAGGAGCCGCAGTCTTGGCGCACCATGTGCTTGAGCGCCTCGACGCGCTGCGGGCCGGGCGAGGGCGCTTCGGCCCACACCGCGCCGGCGGACAGCGCCAATACGGCACCCCAGGCCCAGCGGGAAAATAACGATCGGGTCATGGCAAATCCTTCGGCTCAGGCCAGACTGCCGGGGCAGTTCTGGAACAATTCATGGCTGTCATCGTGCCGTGGCAATAGGGAATAGTCCTTAAACTGGTTCAAGGACGCCTGCCACGAATCTCAGAACAATGCCTTCACCCCATTGCCAACAAGGAAAAACCATGGATTTTGTTGAAGATGCACGCTGGTTCACACCCAGCGCCGAGCACAGCGGACCAGGGCATGTGACCCTGATCGGCGCAGGCCCGGGCGCAGCCGATCTGCTGACGCTGCGTGCTGCCAAAGCCCTCGGTCAGGCGCAGATGGTGCTATACGACAACCTGGTCAGCAAGGATGTGCTGGCCCTTGTCCGCCCCGGGGCGGAATTGATCTACGTCGGCAAGGTGTCCTCGCACCACACCTTGTCGCAGGAATCCATCATCGACCTGATGGTGCGCCTGGCGCAAAGCGGGCGCAGCCTGGTGCGCCTCAAGGGCGGGGACGGCTACATTTTTGGCCGGGGCGGGGAAGAGGCCCAGGCCCTGGCGCAAGCGGGCCTCACCTTCGAGGTCATCCCCGGCATCACCGCCGCGCAGGGCGCGGGGGCCTGCGCCGGCATTCCGCTGACCCACCGCGACTACGCCGCCACCCTGGTGTTTGCCACCGGGCACCTGCGCGGCAAGGACGAAGTGGCGCTGGACTGGCAAACCCTCTCGCGCCCGCGCCAGACCGTGGTGATCTACATGGGCATCGGCACCCTGCCCATCATCTGCCGCGAGCTGCTGGCCCACGGCCTGGCCGGCGACACCCCGGCCGCGCTGGTCGAACGCGCCAGCCTGCCCGACCAGCGCTGCGTGACCGGCACCCTGGCCCGATTGCCGCAACTGGCCCAGGACGAGTGCATCAAGGCCCCGGCGCTCATCATCATCGGCCACGTCGTGCGCCTGCACGAGCAGCTCTATCCTGCGCAAACATCCGCACCGGCATTGCAGGCAGTGCTTTGAAAAAGGCCATGAGTTTCAGGCATGATCGTCGCTGATTCATGCCTGAAACCCGGCCTTCCCATGCAACAACAAGACATTCTCATCAACTGGGCACCCCAGGAAACCCGCGTCGCCATCGTCGAAAGCGGCGCAGTGCAAGAGCTGCACATGGAGCGCACGCTCGAACGCGGTCTGGTCGGCAACATCTACCTGGGCAAAGTCGTGCGCGTGCTGCCCGGAATGCAGTCGGCCTTCATCGACATAGGCCTGGAACGGGCCGCCTTTTTGCACGTTGCCGACGTCTGGCACCGCCAGGAGGGCGGCGAAGCGCCCATGTTCACCCGCGAAGCGCCCGAACCGATCGAGCGCCAGGTCTTCGAAGGCCAGCCCATCATGGTGCAGGTCATCAAGGACCCCATCGGCAGCAAGGGCGCCCGCCTGTCCACGCAGATCAGCATTGCCGGGCGGCTGCTGGTGTTTCTGCCGCAGGACGACCACATCGGCATCTCGCAAAAAATCCCCCTGCAAGAGCGCGACGCCCTGCGCAAGCGCGTCCATGCCCTGGCCCACGCCAGTTGCACCCAGGAGCCGTGCGGCGGCTTCATCCTGCGCACCAACGGCGAAGAGGCCACCGACGCCGAACTGACCGAAGACATCGCCTACCTGCGCAAAACCTGGGCGCAGATCAAAACCGGCGCTCAAACCCAGCCGCCGCTGTCGGTGCTGCACCAGGACCTGAACCTGTTGCAGCGCGTGCTGCGCGATCTGGTTGGCGAACACACCAACAGCATCCGCATCGACTCGCGCGAGCAATTCGACAAGCTGCTGGCCTTTGGCCGCGAATTCATGCCCAGTGCGGCAGAAAAATTGCAGCTCTACAAAGGCGAACGGCCCATCTTCGACCTCTACGCCATCGACCAGGAAATCACCAAGGCGCTGGGCAAGCGCGTGGACTTGAAATCCGGCGGCTACCTCATCATCGACCAGACCGAGGCGCTCACCACCGTGGACGTGAACACCGGCGGCTTTGTCGGCGCCCGCAATTTTGACGACACCATCTTCAAAACCAACCTGGAAGCCGCCCAGGCCATCGCCCGGCAACTGCGCCTGCGCAACCTGGGCGGCATCATCATCGTGGACTTCATCGATATGGCCCACGAGGAGCATCGCGAGCAGGTGCTGGCCGAATTCAAGAAACAACTCGCCCGCGACCGCGTGAAGACCATGGCAGGCAATTTCTCCCACCTGGGGCTGGTGGAAATGACGCGCAAGCGCACCCGCGAATCGCTGGCCCACATGCTCTGCGAACCCTGCCCCGTCTGCCAGGGCAAGGGCAGCGTCAAGACCGTGCGCACCGTCTGCTACGAAATCCTGCGCGAAATCCTGCGCGAAGCCCGCCAGTTCAACCCCAAGGAATTTCGCATCGTTGCCCACACCGACGTGATCGACCTGCTGCTGGAAGAAGAAAGCCAGCACCTGGCGGGCCTGAGCGACTTCATCCAAAAGCCCATCTCCCTGCAAGCCGAAGCCGGGCTGGGGCAGGAGCAGTACGACATCGTGCTGCTGTGACGTTCAGGTCTGACGGGGCGGTGCTTTATTTGCCAGCAAGAAAAATATCGTTTTAGATTAGTTTTGCCAGTTTTCTAGCAAAATAAGCGGCTTCATAGCGAAATTGCACGCCATGTCCGACACCTTATTGGGCTTTCACCGGCTTGCGCAGCTCTACGGTATCCAGTTGGTACAGCCACTCTTCACCCGCAGCCGTTTCGGGTCGGTGCGCCAGCGCGAAGCGGAGGCTGGCCGGGAGGTGCGTACCTGGACGGCGCAATACCAGCCCGCAGACAACTTCCGAGGGCACTTCGAGTTCGGTTTGAAGTATGAGCGGCTGAATTTCGAGTTCTTCTCGCGGTTGTTCCATCGGGTTGATCCGCAGGAGGTTGCGGCGTGGGTGAGGGACGAACCCACCGGGAGCTACGCCCGGCGTGCCGGGTTCTTCTATGAATGGTTTACCGGTCGGCAACTCGCCGTGCCGGATACGGCGCCGAACGTCGGTTACGTCGATGCGATCGACGCCCGGCAGTACCTGGCCGCCCAGCGCCCGGATCGTGTCCGGCGCTGGCGCGTTAATGACAACCTGCCGGGTGTGCGTGACTTCTGCCCAATGGTTTTTTTGGGTGAGCAGGCGCAGCGTGGCTGGCTCTATGACGTGGCGGCAGGTGTCCAGTCGCTCGATGACACCTACGGGCCGGAGCTGTTGCTGCGCAGTGCGGCTTGGCTGACCTTCAAGGAATCGCGGGCCAGTTTCGCCATCGAGCATGAGGCGGACAAGCAGGACCGGGTGAAACGCTTTGCGGCAGCAATCGGCACGTACAGTGGCCGTATGGCCGATCCGATGGCACCGGAGCAACTGCGCATGCTGCAGCAGACCGTGCTTGGCGAAGCGGCGTTGCGCGTCGGTATCCGCCAGTCGCCGGTGTTCGTCGGGGAGCGCAGTTTCACGGGCGAGATCATCTACTACATCGCTCCATCCGAGGAATTGGTGGACGGCATGCTCGATGCGCTGCGCAGTTTCGAGGCCCGCACGCGGGGCGTGAACCCGGTGGCACGTGCAGCGGCCGTGTCGTTCGCCTTCGTCTACCTGCACCCACTCGCGGACGGCAATGGACGCATCCACCGCTTCCTGATCAATCACCTGCTCGCGGCGGACAAGGTGGTGCCGGCGAACATCATCGTCCCGGTCTCGGCGACGATCGCCGGCTCTGCCAAGGGGCGTGCCGACTATGACCAGGCCCTGGAGGCTTTCTCCCGGCCGTTCATGCAGGTCTACACCGATGCCTACCGCTTCGGGCCGAAACGGCTTTGCCCGGATGGCGTCGAGACCAACTTCGAATTCCTTCAAACCGAGGACGCGCAGCATGCCTGGCGCTATTTGGACATGTCCGAGCAGGCACGTTACCTGAGCGGGGTGCTGTGCCAGACGGTCGAGCAGGAGATGGCCCAAGAGGCGCTGGCACTGCGCCAGTACGGCGAGGCGCGGGTGGCAATCAAGGATTTCGTCGAGATGCCGGATACGGACGCCGACTGCATCATCCGCTCACTCAAAGAGGGCGACTGGCAGGTGAGCGGCAAGCTGCGCAAGACCCTGCCACAGATCTTCGCGGAGGACGGGGCCTTCTATGCCAAGCATGCGCAGATCATTGCCGCGGTTCGTGCTGTATTCGAGGGCAAGCGGCCCGAAGCCGAGGAAGACTAGCCCAACGCCCCCCACCGTCACACCCGCGCAGACGGGTGTCCAGCAGCGGCGTGGACAGTGTACGCGGCGGTGATTTAGACAAGACCGCCACGGAAAATAAATAAACATAACTACAATAAACCCATGAACATCACGTTCGACAGCGCGAAAGACGCCATCAATCAAGCCAAGCACGGTATTTCATTGGCCGATGCTGCTGGTTTTGAGTGGGAAAGCGCCATAGTCTGGCCGGACACCCGCAAAGATTATGGGGAGGCCCGCATGGTAGCGCTGGGGTATATCGACCAGTGCATCATGGCGATGGTGTTCACTGATCGCCCTGCCAACCAGCCGACCGAGCGCCGGATCATCAGCTTGCGCAAGGCCAACAGCCGAGAGGTGAAACGCTATGCCGAAACTTAAACCGCAAACCATCCTGCCCACAGCCGAGGAAGACGCCGTCATCACTGCCGCCGCAATGGCAGACCCCGATGCCCAGCCCTTCACCGATGCCGAATGGGAGCAGGTCAAGCCCCAGGCCCGGCGTGGCCGCCCGCTGGGCAGCGGCACGAAGATGCAAGTCACCCTGCGCCTGGATGCCGAGGTACTGGAGTACTTCCGCTCGACTGGCGCCGGATGGCAGACGCGGGCCAATGAAGTGCTGCGCAATTGGGTGAAGCGTCACGTCTGAGTAGTGTGGGGAGTCCACTCCCTTCCCACCGTCACACCCGCGCAGGCGGGTGTCCAGCAGCGGCGTTTATTGGGCGCACTGGATTCTCGCCTGCGCGGGAATAACGAGGGGGAGGGCGGGAATGCCGGGGGATGAGGGGAACCGGGTATGAATACTATAAATAAGAGAGCATTCACTGCTTAAAAATAAACAACATCAGCGAAAAATAACCAAAAAACCTTTAAACAACAAGCGCAACAAGCTCTCTTTTTGATACCAGAACACAAAAATATTTTTTTTGCGACTTAACAATTATCAAGAACGATTCGTCTCTTCATTTGAAAGAATGCGCCAGTTCTTGCAGTGCAGCAGAGGGGCTGACAGCAAGGAAAACTTCCACATTCTTTTAGACAAGAGGCGAAATGAGAATCAATCGAGAGATCAAGAGGGCGGGTTTGCGCCGCAAGGCAAGCGCCGTATCCGCAGCGGTGGCGCTGGTGTGCCTGCACACCGGCATGGCGTACGCGCAGGAGCGGGCGGCGGAACAGGCTGCCGCTGACGACGGCTGGCGTGCCCCGGCGGCCAGTGCCAAGGCGCACAACGCGACCACGGCCAACAGCCAACAGCCAACAGCCAACAGCCAAACCCTAAAAGAAGTCACCGTGACTGGCGAGCGCACTAACGACGAAAAAGGCCGTGACGACGTGTATGACAAAAACGTCACCACCGTGTACCAGGGCCGGGAGGAGCTGCAACGCTTTCAGACCACCAACCCCGGCGACGTGTTCAAAGGCATGAACGGCGTCTACAGCATGGACACGCGCGGCAGCCAGTCGATTACGCCCAACATCCGGGGCTTGACGGGCGAAGGGCGCGTGCCGCTGACCATCGACGGCACCGAGCAGTCCACCAACATCTGGCTGCACTTCTTCGGCGCAGGCAACCGCAGCTATGCCGACCCGGCCATGTTCCGCAGCATCGAGGTGGAAAAAGGCCCGTCGCTGTCGCGGGGCATCAAAAGCGGCATCGGCGGCGCGGTGAACATCCGCACCATTGAACCCAGCGACATCATTCCCGAAGGCAAAAACTTCGGCATGGAATTGAAGGCCGACACCAGCAGCAACAGCAGCAAGCCCCGGTTCGATGCCAACTCGGCCTATGGCAAGGATTACCGCAATATTCCTGGTGCCATTCGTTACGAGGTGAACAACGTCAGCCCCTTCTCGGAAAACCCACGCAATAAGGGCGGGGATGTTTTTGACTTCGACAGCAAGTCGGGCATGTTGGCCATTGCCGGGCGCAATGAGATGACGGATTTTCTCGCCTCGTACAGCAAGCGCATCCAGGGTAACTATTACGCAGGCAAGAAGAACGCTGACAAATATGCCGGACAGGATTATCTGGACAAAAGCAGCACCGATGTACTCATTCCCAACGTGACCAAGCTGTACGGCGCAGGCGATGAGGTATACAACACCGCCAGCGAAACCAAGACCACGCTGCTGAAAAACAACTGGTATTTGCCGAATGCGCAAAAAATAGGCCTATCGTTCATGCGCAACGATATGAGTTTTGGCGAAACCACGCCTGGTACCTCGCTATTGATGATGGAATACCGGGAATCGTATGAACACCAAAACCCAAATAAAGATTTTTCCAAAGAGCGGCGCTTTGTCATGGAAGCGCCGCACTCGGAAATGAAGGTGGATCGCTACAAGCTCGATTATGAAATTAAACCCGAAGATTCAAAATGGCTGAATCTGGAAGCCAGCCTGTGGCATACCAAAACCAGCGGCATTCGGCATCAAACCGGCATTTCGCCCTATATGCTTGATATGGACGAAGCCACCTATAACCGTTTGAAAATGGTTGACCTGATGGCGAATGACCCGAATTTCGACCCCAGCATGTTGCCACCGGGCTTTATGGACCATGACGGAACCATTGTCTCCAGGGGGCGGCAATGGACCAGCCACGACCGCACCGGCCTGGATTTGAGCAACCAGATCAAACTGGCCGACAACCTGCAATTGATGGTGGGTGTCAATTACCAGCGTGAAAAACTCAACGACCGGATACAGGAAACCAAACTCTCCATGGCAAGCGGTGGCCTGGGCATTGATGGCAGCACGGTACACGCCAGCACGGATTTCTTTGGCCCGCGTTCCGGCGAACGCAAGGAATATTCGGCCACCATGAATTTGAGCTACCAGCCCACCCACTGGCTGACCCTGACTGCTGGTACCCGTTATATGCGCTATACCGGTAAGGATACGGCTAGGGCAAAGTATGCAGGGGCTGCCCGGAAAAAAGTGGGGATGAATCTGGAGTATGGCGAAGCGGTTAGCCCCACAGATTTGGCAAAGATTCATGAATTGAGACGGGAGATGGGAAACGCAAACGCGACACAAGCTGATTGGGATGCCTACTATCATGATGGTGTGACAACCCCTGCATTGCAGGATTACTTTAATGCCACTGCTAATCTGCATGCCTTTATGGATGGACGTGAAATATGGAGTCCTGGTGTTGAAGAAAACCAAACGGCATACTGGAAAAAAACCGCCTACCTGCCTCTAGTGAACGGAAAGCCTGATTCTTCCAAAAATCCCTTTGCCTCGGGCGAACTTGATGTGAATGAAACTGTGGATGGCACTCTCTGGGATTCAACAGATCTTTCAGGCAATAAAGTCCCAAAAATAATTCCTATCAATGAAAACGATGAAGTTTACGAACAACTCGACGCCGGCCAAGCCTGGGAAAATACCGCCGACCAATCCGGCCATGCCTGGAGCCCGGTATTAAGCGCCACCGCCCGAATCGGCAAATTCGGAACGGGTTTTGTACGTTATGCGCAGACCACGCGCTTCCCAAGTATTTATGAATTGACCAGCAGTTCCGTGGTGGATGGTGCAGGTACATTGGGCACTCTGGCGGTGAATGGCGCCAGCAAGCCGGAGCGCAGCACCAATTTTGAAATTGGCTATGCGCATAATCTGGCGCAGTTCTTCCCCAGCCTGGTGTTGGCGGACGCCCGCATCAGCTATTACAACACCGAGATCAAGGATTTTATCGACCGCACCGCGTACATGGACACCATCCAGTTCGATAAGAAAAAAACCCAGGGTATCGAATTGCAATCGCGCTTTGACAGCGGGCATTTTTTTGGCGGCTTGGGCGGTACCTACCGTTTGAAGCAGGAAATGTGCGACAAGGATTTTGCCAGCAGCATGGATCCGTTTTACAACCGTATTCCAACTTGTATGGAAGGTGGATTTCCCGGAACCTATAGCGGCATGAGCTTGCAGCCCAAATACTCCATCAATATGGAACTGGGTACCCGGCTATTGAATGAGCGCCTGCAAATCGGTTGGCGCGGTACTTACCACACCGGGGCAGAAAACAAGCAGTTGAATGGTTTGTTGGCGGATGCGGATATTCAAAAAGTCTGGTTCCGGGGTGGGCGGGATGCGCTGTATTGGAAGTCGGTCATGTTGCATGATTTGTACGCGTATTTCCAGGTGAACAAAAAGGTGGCATTCAACCTGAACATCATTAACCTGACCGATCAATACTATATGGACCCCATGTCCAAAAACGTCATGCCCGCGCCGGGCCGCACCATTACGGCGGGGATGACCATCAAGTTTTAAGATTTTTTATCTTGTTTTTCGTAAAAAACAAGTCCGCCCTTTTGTTCAACCCTAACTTTTTCAACCCTTCATTTAAAGGAAATTTGTATGAAAAAATCCATGATTGCCATCTCTGTAATGGCTCTGATCGGCAGCGGCGCTGCCATGGCTGCATCCGGCGGCAGCTCCAATACTGCCAACGTGGCCGTGGGTAATTCCAACCACATCCTGTTTGGCGGCGGTAATTCCGGCCTGAAATTCGAGAACAGCCTTATGGGCTTTATCGATATTGCCAAAGGGCCGGTCAATGGATCGAATACCGCCATTGCCAGCAAAGGGCAGGGGGCCATCATGACCGGAGCAGACGCAGGAGCGCCTGTTTCCATGGACATTGCCCAGGTGTGGAACGCTTCGGCCACCCAGGGCACGTCCAAGTTCATGATCAATAGCGTGCGCCAGGTCAATACCTTCTTCCTGGCCCCGCAATTTGGCGGCTTGGTGATCGGGCAGGTGGCCAATGCCAGCGGTACCCCCCTGGCCATTGGCAGCGGTGTGTATTTTGGCGAGTGGGCGCCCCGTGCATCCGGTACGCCCCCCACCAACAGCACCAACCTGAACATGAGCAGCAGCAGCCGCACCGTGTGGTACGTGGGCGACAACCCCACCACTTCCATGCCCACGCTGACCAATGCCACGTACAACGTGATCGGCATTCAGGGTGTGGGCACGGCATCTGACAACCTGCCCACAGCGCCCAAGCTGTATGGCGGTACTTTGACGGCCAACTACGTGTCGGGTGGCGGCACCAGCAACACACTGGCTGGTTCCATCACCAATGGCACCAATACCGTGAACTTCACCATTGGTGGCGTCAACACGGTTATTGGCTCCAACGGCAAGTTCACCAACGGTAATGCGATCGAAGGCCAGTTCTACAACAACGCATCCGCGTTGGCTGGTATCTACAAGGGCGGAACCGCTGCCTCCAACGTTGCTTTCGGTGGCAGCCGCAGCAACTAATGCCTGAACTTAGCAAATAAGTCCCAAATGAAATGGAGGCCGGTTCCACCGACCTCCATTTTTGTTGCCCGGCCCTGGAAGAGCCTGCGTGTCAGGGGATGCCAGGGCTGTTTTGTCGGGTATGGGGGCAGAAGGGGAGCGCAATGCCACACCAGAAGTTGAACCAATTGAACCGTTTGCGCCCGCCGGCCTTGCTGCTGGCGCTGGCGCTGTTTGTGCCCACGGCGCGGGCCGATGAGGACGACACGCGCTTTTTGCTGCACCAGCAGTCGCGCCAGGCGGCCGAGCGCATGGCCGGGCCGGAAGATGGCCTGGTGCTGCAAGCCCCGCCGGGGGCGTTGGTGTACGAGGGGCAGGTGCATGCCGTGCCCTCCACCGTACAGGCGCTGGAGCCGGCGATCTACATCGCCATCAACACCGGCCAGTGGGAGCGGCTGGCCGAGTTTGTGAGCCGCTACCGCCTGCTGCAAGGCCACCGGCCAGCCCTGGCGCACATGGCCCAGGCCTTGCTGGCCCGCCAGCAGGGCGACGTGGCGCAGGCGCTGCGCCTGATGCAATCGGCACAAGCAGCCGAGCCGCAGGATGCCCGCATTGCCCTGGAGCTGGCGCGGCTGCTGTTTGAGGACAACCGGGATACCGAGGCCCGCGCCGCCTTCACCCAGGCGCAGCAGGCCGGGCTGCCGCAGACGGTGCAGGACTTGGTGCAGCAGTACCAGCAGGCGCTGGATATGCGCGGCGGCTGGCATGGCAGCATGGCCGTGGGCCTGGGGCACAACAGCAATATCAACCAGGCCAGCGGGGCTGTGACGTGTCTGGCAGTGGTGGAAGGGGTGTGCGTGTTCGAGCGGCAGATGCCCGAGGCCATTCGCTCCGGGCTGCTCAATTACGAGCTGGCCTTGCAGCGGCGCTGGCATCTGGGCGGCAACCACAACCTGCAATTGCGCCCGGTGAGCTATGGCAGCTATTACCAGCGCCTGGATGAAAGGGGCGGCGCGGCCATCAGCGATTACGGCAATGCCACCAGCGTGCTGTACCTGGGCTACCAGTGGCTGGATGCCCGGCGCACCCTGAACGTGACGCCGTATGTGGAGCATTTCTACCGCAACCGCCACACCGACTATCTGGCGCACGGCCTGCAACTGGAGGGGCAGGTTGTGGTGGGCAGCCGCTGGCGGCTGGGGGCCACGGCGGATACCAAGCGCTATGTGCATACCGACGAGGGGCGGCGCGTCAGCGGCAGCGACTACACGCAGCACCAGTTCGGGCTGTCGGCCAGCTATGCGCTGTCGCCCCGCTCGGTGCTGTACGGCGGGGCGGACATGGTGCGCAAAAAATACTCCGTGGCCCAGGCCAGCACCCGCGACAAGGTGCTGCGGGCTGGCGTCTACCACGGGTTTGCGGGCAAGGCCGGGCTGTTCGTGAATGCCACGGGCATCTGGCGCAACAGCCGTAGCGATGCGTTCGATGGCTTCTGGGGGGTGCGTCGCCATGACAGGCAGCAGGTATTCATCGCCAGCATCGGCGCGAACAACTGGAAAGTGGCGGGCCTGACGCCCGAGCTGCGCGTGCGCTACAGCCGCAACCGCAGCAATGCGGATTGGGCCTTCAGCTTCGAGCAGACCGAGGTGAGCATGATGCTGCGGCATAGTTTTTGATTAAAAGTAGAGCTACTAGCACTTGCCAGATAAGCATTTGAATGGGTTTTTAATGAAAAAAATACACACACAATCGACACCTGCTTCCCCACTGCGTCGCCGCCTGCTGGTAGGCGTAGGTTCTGCCGCGCTGGCGGCGAGCTGGCCGCTGCGGGCGCAGGAACCACGGCAGCGCCTGCGGCTGGCGGGGCCGATGGCGGCGGTGTCTTTCCCGCTGCTGCGGGCGCTGGAGAGCGGGGCGCTGGCGCCGCTGGCCGAGCAGGTGCAGTTTCAGGTCTGGAACAACCCCGACCAGTTGCGGGCGCTGGTGCTGGGCGGCGATGCGGATTTTGTGGCGGTGCCCAGCAACGTGGCGGCCAATCTTTACAACCGGGGGGCGCCGCTGCGGCTGCTGGATGTGTCGGTGTGGGGAATGCTGTGGCTGGTGTCGCGCAATGCGCAGTGGCAGACGCTGGCGGATTTCCAGGGGCAGGAGATTGCCATGCCGTTTCGCTCGGACATGCCGGACATCCTGTTTCAGCTCCTGGCCCGCAAGCAGGGGCTGGAGCCGCAGCGCGATTTCAAGCTGCGCTATGTGGCCTCGCCCCTGGATGCGATGCAGCTTTTGATTGCCCGGCAGGTGGAACATGCCTTGCTGGCCGAGCCGGCGATTTCCATGGCGCTGCGCAAGACGCGCTCGTTCCCGGTGTCGATGGTCGCGCCGCAGTTGTACCGCAGCGTGGATTTGCAGCAGGAGTGGGCCAGGGTGTTCCAGCGCCCGCCCGAGATTGCCCAGGCCGGCGTGGCAGCGGTGGGCGCGGTGCGCGAGGATGCGGCGCTGCTCACGCAGGTGCGCGACATCCTGGCCGACGCCCATGCCTGGTGCCAGGCCCATCCGCTGGAGTGCGGGGAGATGGCCAGGCGCCATCTGCCTTTGCTCAAGCCGCAGGCGGTGGCCGATTCGCTGGCGGCAGCGCCGACCATCTGGCGCACGGCGGCCCAGGCACGGCCCGATCTGGAGTTTTTCTATACGCAACTGCTGGACAGCGCCCCCGCCCTGGTGGGTGGCAAACTGCCCGACGACGGGTTTTATTTCTGATGAAAGGCCGCTATGGAGACAACGGCAAGGGCTGCCCGGATGGTGGCCAGGGGGGCGCTGCGCGGCCTGGGCGCGGTGCTGGGGTATTTGTGGAGCGGCTGGGGGGCGATGGTCAGCCTGCTGCTGTTTTGCGGCCTGTGGGAGTGGGGGGCGCAGCACTACGGCGAATTGCTGCTGCCCGGCCCCTACGCGACGATGCAGCAATTGGTGCAGATGCTGCGCGAGGGGCTGGCGGGCGGGCCGCTGCATATTTCCGCGCGGCGGGCCTTTTACGGGCTGGTCGCGGCTGTGCTGGCGGGCAGTGTGCTGGGCATGGCGGCAGGTCGGTCGATGACGGCAGCCATGGCGGCACGGCCCTTGGTGACGCTGTTGCTGGGTATGCCGCCGATTGCCTGGCTGGTGCTGGCCATGCTGTGGTTCGGCATGGGCGATGCCACGCCGGTGTTCACCGTGTTCATCGCCTGCCTGCCGCTGGTGTTTGCGGCGGCCATGCAGGG
>JAHRXD010000032.1 GCA_019104825.1 Comamonas sp. | reverse complement strand
GGCGGACATGCCGGTGGTCGTCTCCATGCTCAACAGCTATTCGGGCTGGGCGGCAGCGGCCACGGGCTTCATGCTGTCCAACGACCTGCTCATCGTCACCGGGGCGCTGGTCGGCTCCAGCGGCGCCATCCTGTCGTACATCATGTGCAACGCCATGAACCGCAACTTCATCAGCGTGATTGCCGGCGGCTTCGGCGGCGGCGCACCGGCCAAGAAAGCGGCCGGCGGGCAACCGGCAGAACCACAGGGCGAAGTCGTGCCCGTCAGCAGCCAGGAAGCCGCCGAGCTGCTGCGCCAGTCCAAGGAAGTGGTCATCGTTCCCGGCTACGGCATGGCCGTGGCGCAGGCCCAGCACACGGTGTTTGAAATCACCCAGACCCTGCGCGAGCAGGGCGTGAACGTGCGCTTTGCCATCCACCCCGTCGCGGGCCGGATGCCCGGCCACATGAACGTGCTGCTGGCCGAGGCCAAGGTGCCTTACGACATCGTGATGGAGATGGACGAAATCAACGACGACTTCCCCGACACCGACGTGGCCATCGTCATCGGTGCCAACGACATCGTGAACCCCAGCGCCGCCGAAGACCCGGACAGCCCGATTGCCGGCATGCCCGTGCTGGAAGTGTGGAAGGCCAAGACCAGCATCGTCATGAAGCGCAGCATGGCCTCGGGCTACGCCGGGGTGGACAACCCGCTGTTCTACAAGGAGAACAACCGCATGCTGTTCGGCGATGCCAAGAAAATGCTCGACGAAGTGCTGGGGGCGCTCAAGGGCTGATCTGGTAGAAAACTGCTAAAAAAATAGCTGGTTGCGCTTTATTCATCGGTATTTCAGGGTTAAACAATCCTGAAATTCATGAATAGCAAGCGCAACCAGCTCTTTTTTTTGGGGGATAGAGGGCGGCAGCATCCGCCCCGTCAGCCCCCCGGTTACTGGGCAGCCACTTCGCCCATGTAGATTTCCACGCGGCGGTTCTGTGCCCGGCCCTGGGCGGTGGCGTTGGTGGCAATCGGCTCGCGCGAGCCACGGCCTTCGGTGTAGATGCGGGTGCCGTCCGCGCCCCGGTTGATCAGGTAGTTGCGCGTGGCGTTGGCACGGTTGACCGACAGCGGGTTGTTCACGGCATCGCTGCCCGTGCTGTCGGTGTGGCCGATGATGTCCACCGTGTAGTTTTTGGTGTTGCGCAGCCCTTCGGCAAAGCGGTTGAGTACCGGGGCAAAGTTGCTCTTGATATCGTAGCGACCGGTGTCGAACGAAACGTCGCTGGGGATGTCCAGCTTCAGGCGGTTGTCCGCCGTCTGGCTCACGCCGATGCCGGTGCCCTGGGTGGCCGCTTCCATCTCGCGCTTGCGCTTTTCCATGTTGGCCGACCAGATGTAGGTGCCGATGCCCCCCACCGCTGCGCCGGCCACGGCGCCCACGCCCGCCTTGCCGCCGGTGGCCGAAGCAATGGCCGCCCCGGCGATGGCGCCCACGCCCGTGCCGATGGCCGTGCGCCGCTGGGTATCGGTCATGCCGCCAGTGTCGGCACAGCCGCCGATGGTCAAGGCTGCCACCAGGGCGGTGGCGGTAATCGTCATTGTTTTACGCATAAGACAGTCCTTTCGTCTGGCCAGATGGCTGGCGCTTCCAACACTGCATCGGCACGGCCCCGGGAGGCGGTCTGACTTGGCGCAAAATCGGCCCCCATGACCGCACTTTTTTTGCCCCGTGCCCTGCTGCTTTTGATTGTAGGCAGTTTGCTGGCTTGCTCCACGCCGCGCAAGGACAGCGTCACCATTGCTGACAAAGCGGCCCATCTGCCTTCGGGCATGGTGGCCGATACCGCCCCCCTGCCCCCGCCCATCGTCCGCGCCCAAAGCCGCTGGATTCCCGTGCGCTGGACGGAGTTGCCGGGTCTGGCCGAAGACGACATCCACCAGGCCCTGCAAGCCTGGCAGCACAGTTGCGAAAACCCGCCCGCTGCCCTGGCCGCGCTGTGCCCGGACATCCGGCGCCTGAGCCTGGCCAGCCCGCCGCAAATCTGGCACTGGCTGCAAACCCACATGCAGCCCTACCGGGTGGAAGACCGCAGTGGCCAGAGCAGCGGGATGCTGACGGCGTATTACGAGCCGTTCTTCACCGCCCGGCGCCAGCCTGATGCGCAGTTCCGCTACCCGCTGTACGCCCCGCCGGCCAGCCTGGGCAGCCGCAAGCCCTGGTTCACGCGCCAGCAGATCGATACCTTGCCCCAGGTGCAAAGCGCCCTGGCCGGGCGCGAGATTGCCTGGCTGGACGATCCGGTCAAGGTGCTGATCCTGCACATCCAGGGGTCGGGCCGCCTGCTCATCACGGAACCGGACGGGTACCAGCACCAGATTCGCGCCGCCTTTGCCGCCACCAACGACCATCCCTACCGCAGCGTCGGCAAATGGCTGCTCGACCGCAATCTGGTGCGCGATGCCACCTGGCCGGGCATCAGCGCCTGGACGCAGGCCAACCCGCAGCGCGTGCAGGAAATGCTCTGGAGCAACCCGCGCTACGTTTTCTTCAAGGAGGAAACGCTGGATGAAGTCAGCAGCCACTTCGGCCCCAAGGGCGCCCAGGGCGTGCCGCTGACGCCGGAGCGTTCCATCGCCGTCGATCGCGCCAGCATTCCCTACGGCACGCCGGTGTGGCTGTTCAGCAGCGGCCCGACCCAGGCCTTGAGCCGCCTGGTGCTGGCCCAGGACACGGGCAGTGCCATCGTCGGCGCGGTGCGGGCCGACTATTTCATGGGCTGGGGCGAGGAAGCCGGGGAGGTTGCCGGGCGCACCAAGCAGGATTTGCGCCTGTGGGCGCTGTGGCCCAAGGGGGCTAGACCGTAAAAAATAGCGCCTTGCGCTGATGAAAAAAGGATTTCAAAGGTAAAAGCCTCTGAAATCCTTTTTCTTTGAACGCAGCAAGCTCCTTTTTTCATTCCTCTGCCAGAGGCGCCATGCCGCGCACCACCTTGCCGATCACGTCCATGGCAAAGCCCCGGCTGGCCAGAAAGCGCATTTGCCGGGCGCGTTCCTGGGGTGTGGCAGCAGGCTGGCCGAACTTGCGCTGCCATACCGCCCAGGCGCGTTGGTGTTCGCTGTCGCGCAGGGTTTCGGCGGCCTGGCGCACGATGGCTTCGTCCAGCCCTTTCTGCCGCAGCTCCTGCAACACGCGCTGGCTGCCCAGCTTCGGGGCGCGGCGGTACAGCACCGACTGGGCCACGCGTTCGGGCTGGATGAAGCCTTTGGCTTCCAGCTTGTCCAGTACGGCGGCCAGGTCTTCTGGCGGTGCATTGTCGGGGGCGGTATGGGCTGGGCCGTCGGCCTCATCCGCTTCCTGCGCCTCCCGCGTCTGGGGCTGGACGAAGCGTTGCAGCTTGCGCTCCAGCTCCAGGCGCGAATGCTCGCGTTGCGCGAGCAGGCGCAGCGCCCGGGCGGTCAGGCTCAGGGGCGCGGCAGCCATTACAGGATGACGCCGTCCTCATCGACCTCGCCTTTTTTCGCCTTGGCGGGCTTGGCGGGTTTGTCGGCACTATCGGTAGCGGGCTGCACAGGCGCGGCAGTGCGGGCGATGCCCAGGTGTTCGCGCACCTTGTTTTCGATTTCGGCGGCCAGCGCGGGGTTTTCTTTCAGGAACTCGCGGGTGTTGTCGCGGCCCTGGCCGATCTTTTCGCCGTTGTAGGCATACCAGGCGCCGGATTTGTCCAGCACCTTGGCCTCCACCCCCATGTCGATGATCTCGCCCATGCGGCTGATGCCTTCGCCGAACAGGATGTCGAACGCGGCGGTCTTGAACGGGGGCGAGACCTTGTTCTTCACCACCTTGACCTTGGTTTCGTTGCCGATGACGTTGTCGCCCTTCTTGATGCTGCCGGTGCGGCGGATGTCCAGGCGCACCGAGGCGTAGAACTTCAGCGCATTGCCGCCGGTGGTGGTTTCGGGGCTGCCGAACATGACGCCGATCTT
>JAHRXD010000009.1 GCA_019104825.1 Comamonas sp. | reverse complement strand
ATGAACTGCCACAGCGTCTGGCGCAGCTCCACGTCCACCCCGGCGGTGGGTTCATCCAGCACGATCACCGGCGGCTTGTGTACCAGCGCCTGCGCCACCATCACGCGGCGCTTCATGCCGCCGGAAAGCTGGCGCAGGTTGGCCGTGGCCTTGTCGGCCAGGCCCAGGCTTTCCAGTAGTTCGTCGATCCAGGCGTCGTTGTTCTTCAGGCCGAAGTAGCCGGACTGCAACTGCAAGGTTTCGCGCACGTTGAAGAAGGGGTCGAACACCAGCTCCTGCGGCACGATGCCCAGGCGCTGGCGGGCGGCGGAAAAATCGCCCTGCACATCGTGCCCCAGCACCGATACACGCCCGCTGCTGGCACGCGCCAGCCCTGCCAGGATGCTGATGAGGGTGGTTTTGCCAGCCCCGTTGGGGCCGAGCAGGCCGAAAAATTCGCCCACCTCGATGTCCAGGCTGACGTTTTGCAGCGCGTGGAAATCCCCCTTGGGGGTGGTGTAGGTCTTGGAGACGGATTGAAAAGAAACTGCGGTCATGAGCTTGCCATTTTACGGTGCGGCCCGCAGCACCATGCTGCGCTGCACCAATGGCCGCAGGGCCTATGCGCTTTGCGCCAGGGTCGGCGCTTCGGGGGCCAGCCACTCGGCCACGCCGTACACCTGCGCCAGCGCGTGCAGCTTGTCGGGCCACTGCGCCACATGCACGGTCTTGCCGCTGGCCAGCGCGTGGCGGCGGCAGGCCAGCAAAACGGCCAGCCCGGCGGAATCGAACTGCTGCACCTGCGCCGCATCCAGCACGCAGGCGCTGCCAGCGGGCAGCGCATCCAGCGCCTGGCACAGCCGGGCCAGTTGCGCCGTAGCGCAACCGGTGTCCAGTTGGGGCGGCAGGGCGATGCGGGTCGTCATGGCTTACTGCCGGGTCTGGGCCGTGGCCGGGGCGCTGGCGTCAAAGGTGCGGGTGGACAGGGCCTGGATCAGCCCGTCGATGCCGCCCTTGTTCAGCTCCTGGGCAAACTGGGTGCGGTAGGTTTCCACCAGCCAGATGCCCAGCACATTGAAGTTGTAGACCTTCCAGCCCTCGCCCGGTTTTTTCTCCAGGCGGAAGTCCAGCGGCACCGGCTCGCCCTTGCCATGCACTTCGGTGCGCACCAGCACGTCGGTGTCGCCCGGGGCGGCCCGCAGCGGCTTGACGACCACTTTCTGGTCGCTGACCTGCGCCAGCGCCCCGGCATAGGTGCGGATCAGCATGGCCTTGAACGACTGTTGCAGCTTGTCGCGCTGCGCTTCGTTGGCCTGGCGCCATTGCGGGCCGACGGCCGCCGAAGTCATCCTGCGGAAGTTCACGTAGGGCATGACTTCCCGATCGACGACTTCGGAGATATGGGCGATATCGCCTTTCTTGAGCTGCGGGTCTTTCTTGATCAGCTCCAGCAGGTCGGCGGACAGGCGCTTGATGAGCGCGTCGGGTGCTTCCTCTGCCTGCGCCCAGGCGGGCAGGGCGGCACAGACTGTCAAAGATGCCAGCAAAGTGGTCAGGGTACGTCGTTGCATGAAAAACTCGCTGTGTCTCAATCGTCAAAATCTTCAATTTTCCCGGCGTTCTCGTCCTGCGCCTTGGGGTCACGCTGCTGCAGGTAGAAGTCGCGGATCAGGCTGTAGCGGTCCAGGGCGATGGCGTCTACCGTGTCGGTGGTGTCGAGCAGGTTGGCCCGCTTGTCCGTCCAGCGCACCACGGTCAGGGTATTGCGGTGCGACACCGGGTGCATCCGGTCGAGGACATAACCCCTCCAGTCCACCGGCAGGGCCACGGTATCACGCAGCGTCGAAGGCCCCCAGAACGGCAGCACCAGGTACGGCCCCGGCTTCATGCCCCAGTGCGCCAGGGTCAGGCCGAAGTCCTGCTTCTCGCGGGGAATCTGCGCCTCGGTGGCAATGTCGAGTACGCCGCCCAGGCCGAACACGGTGTTGGTGGTAAAGCGCACCATGTGGTTGTAGGCTTTTTCGCCCCGGCCCTGCAGCAGGTAGTTCACCATCGACCACAGGTCGCCGATGTTGTCGAAGAAGTTGGTCACCCCCGTGCGCACCGGCCGGGGCGTGACGGTTTTGTAGGCGGTCGCCACAGGCTTGAACACCGCCGTATCGACCTTGTCGTTGAACGTCATCATCGAGCGGTTGTAGCCCTCCCAGGGGTCTTGCGGGTTGCGGGCCTGCCCTTCGGGCACCGAAGCGCACCCGGCCAGAACCAGACAGCCACCGGCCAGGGATGCGGCCAGTGCCCTGCGGGAGAACGAAAAAAAGGAAAGCAGTTTTTTGGACATCATGTTCACCTTTACCGGACGCATCAATTGGCTGCGCCGCCCTCTTGCGCCTTGCCGTAGAGGAACTGGCCGATCAGATTTTCCAGCACCACGGCCGATTGCGTCGCCGTGATGCGATCCCCCTGGGCCAGATTGGCTTCCTCGGCCCCGGCCTCGATACCGATGTACTGGTCGCCCAGCAGGCCGCTGGTCAGGATTTTCAAGGAGCTGTCCTTGGGAAAGGCGTAGCGCTTTTCCAGCGACAGATGGACGGTGGCCTGGAAGGTCTGGTCGTCGAAGCCGATGCCATCGACCCGGCCCACGACCACGCCGGCGCTTTTCACCGCCGCCTTGGGCTTGAGGCCGCCGATGTTGTCGAAGCGGGCCGTGACCTGGTAGGTCTGCTCGAAATTCAAGCTGAGCAGGTTGGCCGATTGCAGCGCCAGAAAGGCCAGCGCCAGACCGCCGATCAAGACGAACAAGCCCACCCACACGTCGTTTTTGGAACTTTGCATGTGTCGATTCCTTAAATGCTGAACATGGACGCCGTAAGAAGAAAGTCCAACCCCAGTACGGTGAGCGAGGCCACCACCACGGTGCGCGTCGTGGCGCGGGAAACGCCTTCGGGCGTCGGCTTGGCGCTATAGCCCTGATAAAGAGCGATGAAGCTCACGGCCACGCCGAACACCAGACTCTTGAGCACGCCGTTGGCCAGGTCGTACCACCAATCGACACCGCCTTGCATCTGTCCCCAGAAAGCACCGCCATCCACGCCGATGAGCAACACGCCCACCACCCAGCCGCCAATCACGCCCACGGCGCTGAACACCGCCGCCAAAAGCGGCATGGTGATGACCCCGGCCCAGAAACGCGGCGCCAGAATGCGGCGCACCGGGCTGACGGCCATCATTTCCATTGCCGTGAGCTGCTCGCCGGCTTTCATCAGGCCGATCTCTGCCGTCAGGGCCGTACCGGCGCGGCCCGCAAACAGCAGCGCCGTGACCACCGGCCCCAGCTCGCGCAGCAGCGACAGCGCCACCAACAGGCCCAGCGCCTCGGCCGAGCCATAGCGCTGCAGGGTGTAATAGCCCTGCAGGCCCAGCACGAAGCCGACGAACAGCCCGGACACGCCGATGATGGCCAGCGAGTAATTGCCCAGAAAATGGATTTGCTCGCCCACCAGCCGAAAGCGCCCCAGGCTGGCGGGCAGCAGGCCCAGCAATTGCACGAACAGCCGCGCGGCCTGCCCCAGGGCCGCCAGTTGCGCCCGGGTGCTGCGCCCCAGTGCTGCCAGCAGATTCATGGCGCACCTCCGAAGTCCTGCGCCAAGCTGGGCGCCGGGTAGTGAAACGGCACCGGCCCGTGCGGGCGAGCGTGGACGAACTGCTGCACCAGCGGGTCGGGGTTGTCCATGACCTCCTGCGGCGTGCCCTGGGCGGCGACGCCGCCGGCGCCCAGGATGATCACCTGATCGGCCACGTGAAAGGTTTCCTGCACGTCGTGCGACACCACGATGCTGGTCAGCCCCAGAGTGTCGTTCAAAGTGCGGATCAGGCGGGCCGAGGTGCCCAGGGAAATCGGGTCGAGTCCGGCAAACGGCTCGTCGTACATGATGAGTTCGGGGTCGAGGGCAATCGCCCGCGCCAGCGCCACGCGCCGCGCCATGCCGCCGGAGATTTCGCTGGGCATCAGGTCGCGTGCGCCGCGCAGGCCGACGGCGTGCAGCTTCATCAGCACGATGTCGCGCACCAGCGCTTCGGGCAGGCCGGTGTGTTCGCGCAGCGGAAAGGCCACGTTGTCCAGCACGTTCATGTCGGTGAACAGGGCGCCGAACTGGAACAGCATCCCCATGCGCCGGCGCATGGCATAGAGCGCGGCAGTGTCCATGCGCCCCACGTTCTGCCCGTCGAACAGCACCTGCCCCTGCTGCGCCCGGTTCTGCCCGCCGATCAGGCGCAGCACCGTGGTCTTGCCGCCGCCGGAGGCGCCCATCAGCGCCGTCACCTTGCCGCGCGGCACGGTCAGCGAGAGGTCGCGCAGGATCACCCGTTCACCGTAGCCAAAGGTGACGTTGCGCAGTTCGACAAGGTTTGCGGAGGCAGGCATAGAGGAAGAAACGCGCTTCTGGAGCCGGAAGCTTACAAGGTGTTGTGCAGGAACGCCCGAGTGCGCTGCTGCTGCGGGTTGGCGAAAAACGCCTGGGCGGGCGCCTGCTCGACGATTTCGCCCTTGTCCATGAAGACCACGCGGTTGGCCACGTCGCGGGCAAAGCCCATTTCGTGGGTGACGACCAGCATGGTCATATGCTCCTGCGCCAGGGCACGCATGGTGCGCAGCACTTCGCCGGTCAGCTCGGGGTCGAGGGCCGAGGTCGGCTCGTCGAACAGCAGGATGTCCGGCCCCATCGCCAGCGCCCGGGCAATCGCCACGCGCTGCTTCTGCCCGCCCGAGAGGCGGTTGGGATAGGCATCGCGCTTGTCCAGCAGGCCGACCTTTTGCAGCAGCTGCTCGGCCTGGGGCACGATGGCGGCGCGGGCCATTTTTTTCACCAGCATGGGCGCTTCGATGATGTTCTCCAGCACCGTCAGATGCGGGAACAGGTTGAACGACTGGAACACCATGCCCATCTTGCGGCCGATGCTGCGGATTTGCGCATCGGGCACATAGCGGACCTGACCGCTGGCATCGTTCTCGACCAGCACCTCGCCCTCAACGGTGATCCTGCCGCTGTCGATGGTTTCCAGATGGTTCAGGCAGCGCAAAAAGGTACTCTTGCCCGAGCCGGAGGGGCCGATGATGGCCACCACCTCGCCGCGTTGCAGCTCCAGCGAGATGCCGCGCAGCACGCTGGTGGCGCCAAAGCTTTTGTGGATGTCCCGGGCGCAGATCATGGCCTCGGGCATGGCCTTGGTGGCAGGCGTCGTATCAGGCGTCAAAGCGGGCATGGCGGCGCTCCAGGTATTGGAAGACCCAGGTCAGAATCAGCGTCATCCCCAGGTAGAAACAGCCCGCCACGATGAACGGCGTGAACGTGAAGTCGCGCTGCACCATGCCGCGTGCCACGCGCAGCAGGTCGTTCAGGGCCAGCACGTAGATCAGGCTGGTGTCCTTGACCAGGGTGATGGTTTCGTTGCTCACCGGCGGCAGGATGCGCGTCCACATCTGCGGCAGGATGATGCGGCGCATGGTCTGGCCGTAGGTCAGGCCCAGCACCTTGGCGCCTTCGTACTGCCCCCGGTCGATGGACTGGATGCCGGCACGGAAGATTTCGGCAAAGTAGGCCGCGTAGTTCAGCGCAAAAGCCACCACCGCCGAGGGAAAGTCCGGCAGCCGCACGCCGATCACCGGCACGAAGGGCAGGGCAAAGTAGATGAACAGCAACTGCAGCATCAGCGGCGTGCCGCGCATCAGCCAGATGTAGGCACCCACGGCAGCGCTCAGGCTGCGAAAGCGCGAGATGCGCACCAGCGCCAGCACCAGCCCCAGCGGGATGGACAGCAGCATGGTGATCACGAACAGCTTGAGCGTGACCTGCGCCCCACTCCA